>NZ_JBHWHX010000021.1:110569-137453 GCF_042732315.1 Streptomyces sp. NPDC059787 | reverse complement strand
CGCGCCCCGGGGTTTCACCTCCCCCCGCCGTACTAACCCCCCCGCCCCCCCGCCCCCCCACTACCCCCCCCCGGGGGGGCGCGCCCCGAACCCCGCCCCCCCCCCCCGCGGGGAGAGCTGTGCCTCCCGCTGGGGAGGCCACCGCTTCAGGTGGGATCGGTTACTGCATGACCGCCATGGCGAGCGCGCGGCGGGCGCGCCGGGAGGCGCGCTCGGCCCGGCGCTGCATCCGGCGAGCGGTCACCAGGCCGGCGGCCTGGCGCTCCCGCTGCGCCTCCTGCAGTCGCTCGTGCATATGCGCACGGGCCAGGGCTTCTGGGATGAGTTGCATCTCTCGGGTCCTGTTCTGGCGCGAGTCGTTCGCACCGCTGGTGGTGAAGTCTTCGGTCGCGGAGCCTGCGGGCTCGTGAGCGGACGGCATCATCGGGGCCTGCTTCTGGGGGTCGTGCGTGAGGGGGCGGTCGATCGTTCCTGGGGTGTTCATGCCATGACCGGGTTCTTGCGCGGGCGGCCACGCGGCCGCTTGCGGGCGACGACAACTCCCTGGACGAACAGCTCGCCACCCCAGACGCCCCAGGGCTCACGCCGCTCCTTGGCGCCGGCGAGGCATGCCTCGATCAGCGGGCAGGTGCGGCAGAGGGACTTGGCGTACTCGACGTCCGCCGGCGACTCGGCGAAGAAGACCTCCGGGTCGTAGGAGCGGCACGGGACGGGCACGCCGAGGTTCTCGATGGCGTCGTCGAGCGCGGTGAGCGCGGTGAGCGGAGTCAAGGTCGGGTCCTCCGTGGAGCCGGGCTTGGGGATCGTGTCGGAAGGCGGTACGGACGGGACGTGCGCTTCGAGTTGCACGGTTCGTCTTCCTCGTCTGGTCGTTTCCGGCCTGTTGGCCGGGTGGCGGCTGGTACCGGGCTCTTTTCTTGTCTCGAGGCGCTTCGCTCTCCCTGCTTGAGGGAAAACAGAAGGGCCGCGGATCCCGGATGGGGTTCCGCGGCCCTGAAGGCGCCGGCCTGATCGCATCAGGCTGGATCACTCCAGGGTTCTGGCCCACGGAAGGCCCACATCAGGTGGTGCTGCGTCGTCTGCTTCCGGAATCCGGCACCGGCTGCCGCAAAGGCATAGGCCTTCGCCTGTGCCACTACCGCTTCCAGTGCCTTGGTCGGTCGCTCATCGCGCTCACGGACGGCAGGAGCCGCGGGAGCGAGGGAGGACACCAGACGTGCGGCATGGATGCCGGACAGACCGGTGCCCTGGTTCGAGGCGCCGAGCATGCACAGGGAGACGGCCGAGCGATCGGTCAGTTTGACGATGGAGCTGGTGTTGATGCTGATCACTGGACTCGCCTCCTCTCGGCGTCTAGGGGACCGGGGTGAACCGGTCCGCGGATATGCAAGTACAACACGGAATCGGGGCCTTGGAGAAGGCCGCCGTCCCCGTGCCTAAGAACCTATGGGGATTGCCGGGGCATGCGCAAACTATTTTTCCGACGAGTTCGGATCAGTCCTGATCCCGTTCCTCGTCGATTTCGCGACCTGCGCAGATGGCCAGAACATCGGCTCCGTAGCGGCCCAGCTTGCGCATCCCCACCCCGGGGATCCTGGCCAGTGCGTGCTCGTCGTCGGGGACCGTCTCGGCGATGGCCATCAGCGTCTTGTCGGTGAAGACGCAGAAGGCCGGCTGCCCGCTGCGCCCCGCCTGGCCGGCGCGCCACTCACGGAGCCGCTCGTACAGGCCCTCGTCCATGTCCGTGGGGCAGTCCTCGCAGCGCATCAGCTTCATCTCGCCCGCGTCGGTCAGCGTGCGGCCGCACACCCGGCAGCGGGCGGGGCTGCGCTGTCCGCGTCTCGGACCCGGGACGACCGAGGCGGACGCCGCCCCGAACGAACCGCGCTCCACACCTCCCGCGCCGGCCGCGCCGCTCCGGCCCGCGGCGGCGTTCGAGCCGGGGCGCACTCCGTGGAGGAAGCGGCTGGGGCGACGGTTGGGCCGGCTGCCGGGTGAACGGGAGAGCGCCCAGGAGAGCTGGAGGCGCTCACGGGCGCGGGTGACACCGACGTAGAGGAGGCGGCGCTCCTCCTCGATCTGCTCGTCGGTCTTCGCGTAGGTGATCGGCATCATGCCCTCGGCGACGCCGACCAGGAAGACGACGTCCCACTCCAGGCCCTTGGCCGAGTGCAGCGAGGCGAGGGTGACGCCCTGCACGGTCGGGGCGTGCTGGGCGCCGGCCCGCTCGTCGAGTTCGGCGACGAGGTCGGCGAGGGTGGCGCCGGGTCTGGCGGCGGCGAAGTCCTGGGCGAGATGCACCAGCGCGGCCAGTGACTCCCAGCGTTCCCGGACCGCTCCGGAACCGGCCGGCGGCTGGGTCGTCCAGCCCTCGCCCGAGAGCACGGCCCGCACCTGGGAGGGCAGGTCGGGGGCGTCGTCGAGGAGGGTGTCGTTGCCGCCGAAGCGGGCCGCGCCGCGCAGGGCGATACCGGCCTTGCGCACCTCAGGACGGTCGAAGAACCGCTCGGCGCCCCGCAGCTGGTAGGGCACGCCGACATCGGCGAGGGCCTGCTCGTAGGTCTCGGACTGGGCGTTCGTCCGGAACAGGACGGCGATCTCGCTCGCCGGGACCCCGGCGTCGATCAGCTCACGGATGCGGCGGGCGGCGCCCTCCGCCTCGGCGGGCTCGTCGGGGTACTCGGTGAAGACCGGCTCGGTCCCCGCGGCGCGCTGGGAGACCAGTTCCAGCCGGTGATCGGCGGCCCGGCCACGGGCCTGGGCGAGCAGGCCGTTCGCCAGGCGGACGACCTGGGGGGTCGAGCGGTAGTCGCGGACCAGCTTGACGACGGTGGCCCCGGGATGGCGGGTGCGGAAGTCGAGCAGATGGTCGGGTGTTGCGCCCGTGAACGAATAGATCGTCTGGCTGGCGTCGCCGACCACGCACAGGTTCTCCCGCTCGCCGAGCCACAGTTCCAGCAGCCGCTGCTGGAGCGGGCTGACGTCCTGGTACTCGTCGACGACGAAGTGCTGGTACTGGGCGCGGACCTGATCGGCGATGTCGTGCCGGTCCTGCAGGACGGCGACGGTCAGCAGCAGCACGTCCTCGAAGTCGATGACGGCGCGCTCGCGCTTGAGGTCCTCGTAGGCGGAGTAGAGCTGGGCGATCTCGGCGGGGTCACGGGGGGACTCCCGGCCGGCCTTGGCGGCGGCGGCCGCGTAGTCGGCCGGGACGGTCTGGGTGACCTTGGACCATTCGATCTCCGCGGTGACGTCCCGCAGCTCGCCCCGGTCGAGCCGGATCCGGCAGGCGGCGGCCGCGTCGGCGACCAGCTGGATCTTGCGGTCGACGAGCCGGGGCAGGGAGCCGCCGATCGCTTTCGGCCAGAAGTACTGCAACTGGCGCAGCGCCGCGGAGTGGAAGGTGCGGGCCTGGACACCGACGGCACCGAGCTGGCGCAGCCGGCCGCGCATCTCCCCGGCGGCACGGTTGGTGAAGGTGACGGCGAGCACGCTGGAGGGCTGGAGGATGCCCGCGCGCACCCCGTAGGCGATCCGGTGGGTGATCGCCCGGGTCTTGCCGGTGCCGGCGCCCGCCAGCACGCACACCGGACCCTGCAGGGCGGTGGCCACTGCGCGCTGCTCGGGGTCGAGCCCTTCGAGCACCGCGTCGGCCGAGTCCGGTACCTGCGGGAAGAGAGTGGAGTGCGTTGCTGCTGTCACACAGCCATGCTGCCAGGTCGCCGGAGACAGGCGAGCCGGTTGTCCACAGGGAGACCCCCGTAGTCGTACTAATGCGGCAGGCATCACGTGGGACACGTGCGGCCACCCGGCGGGAATGCCGGCGCTCTCCCGTACGTTCCTCCCACGACCAGGACTTCCCCGAGCCGCCGAAGGAGCGCGAGAGGCATGCAGGGCACTGTGACGATGTACAGCACCACGTGGTGCGGCTACTGCCGTCGGCTGAAGAGCCAGCTGGACCGTGAGGGCATCGCGTACACCGAGATCAACATCGAGCAGGACCCGGACTCCGCGGCCTTCGTGGAGAAGGCGAACGGCGGAAACCAGACGGTGCCCACGGTACGAGTGGTTCCCTCCGCCGGTGGCGACGAGGTCGTGATGACGAACCCGAGTCTCGCCCAGGTGAAGCAGGCTCTCGCGGTCTGACGTCCCCCGGCGCCGCGCCCCCTCCGGTCGAGGCCACCGGAGGGGGCCGACGTGTCTTCAGGGGCGCGGGAAGGCGGAACCGGCCGGATTCGAACCGGCGTCCTCGCGGTTTTGGAGACCGCGCGCGACGACCTCTGCGCTACGGCTCCGCCCGGTCCGACAGCGTAGCCGGTGCACAGGACGGAGCCCCGACGGCTTGGCGTCGGGGCTCCGTCGGAGCGCTGGGCGTCCGGTCAGAAGGCGCTGCGGGTCGGCAGGTCCTTGCCGTACCAGCGTTCGATCAGGCGGGCCGCGATCGAGATGCCGTACGGCGGGAGCACCTCGCCGGACTCGAAGGCGGCACCGAGTTCGTCGCGGGAGAACCAGCGGGCCTCGTGGATCTCGTCGCCGTCCACGTCGATCTCGGTCGAGGTGGCGCGGGCGGTGAAGCCCAGCATGAGGCTGGACGGGAAGGGCCAGGGCTGGCTGGCGACGTACTCGACCTCGCCGACGCCGATGCCGACCTCCTCGTGGACCTCGCGGCGCACCGACTGCTCGATGGACTCCCCCGGCTCGACGAATCCGGCGAGCGTGGAGAAGCGGCCCTCGGGCCAGTGGACCTGGCGGCCGAGCAGGATGCGGTCCTGGTCGTCGACCACGGCCATGATCACCGCGGGGTCGGTGCGCGGGTAGTGCTCGGCGCCGCAGGCGGGGCAGCGGCGGATGTGGCCGGCGGCGGCGATGACGGTGCGCTCACCGCAGCGGGAGCAGAAGCGGTGCAGCCGCTGCCAGTTCTCCAGGGCGACCGCGTGCACCATCAGGCCGGCCTCGCGCTGCGACAGGAGCAGTCCCGCCTCGCGCAGGCCCGCCGGGCGGGCGGAGTCGTCCATGCGGCCGGGCAGGGAGTCCTTCTGGAGGGCGAAGTAGCTGACGCCCTCGTCGTCGATGCCCAGGAAGTAGCGGTGGGCCTCGGTGAGCGGGGCCTCGAAGGACGGGGTCATGACGAGTTCGGTACGCCCGTCCGCCGCCTCGTCGATGAGGACCTGGCCGCCGGAGACCACGAAGCAGCGGGTCGAGGGGTGGCTCCACGCCGCCGCGAGCCATGCCTCGTCGAGCCGGTGGTGGGCGGCGCGGTCGATGCCGCTCGGGGCGGTGAGCGAGATGGGTCGGTCGGCGGTGTGGTCGGTCCAGGTGGTCACGGGTGCTTCCAACTCCCCCGGTGGAACGGATTGGGTCGGCGGGCGGTTCGGCGGGACGTGCGGCGGGAGGGACCGGGTCCTGCGGGGCGCGGCGGGTCCCTTCCAGTGTGCCCCGCGTGGGCGTCCGGTTCGGACGGTGTGCGAGGTCAGGGGGCGTGCCGCCAGTGCTCGGCGAGGTCGCCCCACAGGTACGCGCTGGTCTCGACGCCTTTGAGGAGCAGGTCCAGGTCGACCTTCTCGTTGGGGGCGTGCCAGCCGTCGGACGGGACGGAGATGCCGAGGAACAGCACCGGTGCGCCGAGGACGTCCTGGAGGTCGGCGGCCGGTCCGGAGCCGCCCTCGCGGGTGAAGCGGACGGGTGTGCCGAAGGCGCGGCCCATCGCGCGGACCACGGACTGCAGGGCCGGGTGGTCCAGTGGCGTCAGGCAGGGGCGGGTGGCGGGGCTGAAGGTGATCTCGTGGCGGATGCCGTCGGGCAGCTGTCCGGGCACCCAGGCGCCGACGGCCTCGCGCACGTGCTCGGGGTCCTGGCCGGCGACGAGGCGGAAGGACAGCTTCACCATGGCGGAGGACGGGATGATCGTCTTGCTGCCGGGGCCCTGGTAGCCGCCGCCGATGCCGTTGACCTCGGCGGTGGGGCGGGCCCAGACGCGCTCCAGGGTGCTGTATCCGGCTTCGCCGCGGGTGCCGTGGGACCTGGCGGTGCGCAGCCACCGCTCCTCGTCGAAGGGCAGCTCGGCGAAGAGTTCGCGTTCGCGGTCGGTGAGCTCGACGACACCGTCGTAGAAGCCGGGGATCGCCACGCGCGCGTGCTCGTCGTGCAGGGCGGCCACCAGGCGGGCGGCGGCGGTGGCCGGGTTGGGCACCGCGCCGCCGAAGGAACCGGAGTGGATGTCCTGGTCGGGTCCGTACAGCCGGATCTCGCACTCGGCGAGGCCGCGCATGCCGGTGCACACGGTGGGGGTGTCCTCGGACCACATGCCGGTGTCGGAGACGATCACGGCGTCGGCGGTGAGCCGGTCCGCGTGCTGTTCGACGAGCTCGCGGAAGTGCGGGGAGCCGGATTCCTCCTCGCCCTCGATCAGCAGTTTCAGGTGGACGGCCGGGGTGGTGCGGCCGGTGGCGGCGAGGTGGGCCCGGACGCCGAGGGTGTGGAAGAACACCTGGCCCTTGTCGTCGGCCGCGCCGCGCGCGTAGAGGCGGTCGTCCCGGACGACGGGTTCGAAGGGCTCGCTGTCCCAGCCGTCCTCGCGGGCCGCGGGCTGCACGTCGTGGTGGCCGTAGACCAGCACGGTGGGCGCCTCGGGGTCGGCGGAGGGCCATTCGGCGTAGACGGCCGGGGCGCCGGGGGTGGGCCAGACCTCGGCGGTCGGGAAGCCGGTCTCCTTGAGTTTGGCGGCGAGCCAGTCGGCGCTGTGGCGCACGTCGGGCGCGTGGTCGGGCTGGGCCGAGACGGACGGGATGCGCAGCCACTCGGTGAGGTCGTCGAGGAAGGCGACGCGGTGCTGTGCGATGTACGTACGGACGGCGCTGACGGCGGTGTCAACGGGCTGGCTCATGTCCTCGAGCCTATCGGCCCGCGCCGGTGTCCTCGGAGTGCGGTATCTCACCGGGCGGCTCCCCGAGCAGCAGCCGCTCCAGCTCCGCGCGGCCGGGCAGGGGGTCGGGGCGGACGATCTCACCGGTGCGTACGTACAGGAACGCGGTCGTGACGGTCTCCGGGGGGACGCCCTGCTGTTCGGCCCAGGCGAGCCGGTAGACGGCGAGCTGGAGTGGGTCGGCGGTGCGGTCGCGGCCGGTCTTCCAGTCGACGATCTCGTACGTCGTCCCGTCCCCGTCGTCCTTCCGGTAGACGGCGTCGATGCGGCCGCGGACGACGCGGCCGGCGATCGACAGCTGGAAGGGGGCTTCCACGCGGTGGGGGGTGCGGTGGGCGTACTCGGTGCGTTCGAAGGCCTCCTTGAGGGCCTCCAGGTCGCGTTCGTCGGAGATCTCGGCGTCACTGCCGGGCAGCTCGTCCGGGTCGAGCATGGGCAGGGTCAGTTCCTCGAAGCGTGCCTCGACCCAGGCGTGGAAGCGGGTGCCGCGGCGCGCGGCGGGCTGCGGCGGGCGGGGCATGGGGCGGGCCAGTTCCTGGGCGAGGCCGTCCGGGTCGGCGGCCAGGCGCAGTAGCTGGGAGGCGGTCAGCGAGGCGGGCAGCCGCACCTCGGTGACGCTCTCGCGGAGGTGCAGGAGCTCTCCGGTGAGGGCGTCGAGGTCGCGGTCCCAGGAGGCGACGGTGCGGGCCTCTTCGGGGGTGAGACGGGGGCGCGGCGGGTGGGCCGGCTCCGCCGGGCCGGGGTGTGCGGTGGGTTCCGGGGCCGTCGCCTGGTGCGGGACGGTGGGGCGGTCGGTGCTCCAGGAGTCCCAGTCGTCCGGGCCGGCGTCCGCGAAGGGGTCCTCCTCGGGGAGGGGGTCCTCGTCGTCGGGCGGCGGCGGCCAGTCCGGGTCGTCGTGGGTGTCGGGGTCGTGCACGGCCGTGGCGGGGCCGTCCGGGTGGGTGGCGAGGCGGTGGAGGTGGGTGAGGACGGTGTCGGCGGCCGCGCGGCGGCGGGCGAGGGCGGCGTCGTCGAGGGGCAGGGGCCAGACCTGATCGTCGCCGGCCCGGTGCAGGGCGGGGTTCTCCTCGCCCTCGGCGGGCTCGTCGGCCCATGCCTCGATCTCGCCGTGTCCGGCGGCGCAGTGCGCGTAGAGGGCGTGGAGGAAGTCGGAGGGGCCGCGCGGTTTCTTCTGGCTGGGCCCCCACCAGTGGCCGGAGCCGAGGAGCAGGGAACGGGGGCGGGTGAAGGTGACGTAGCCGAGGCGGAGTTCCTCGGTGTGCTGGTGTTCCTTCATGGCCTCGTGGAAGGCCTTCAGGCCGCGGGAGTCCCAGGACTCGACGTCGGGCAGGGTGTCGGCGTCGCCTCGCAGTCCGTGCGGCAGCACCTTGCCCTGCGCGGTCCACTTCTCGCGGCCCTGGCTGCTGGGGAAGGTGCCGGTGACCAGTCCGGGGACGGCGACGACGTCCCATTCGAGGCCCTTGGACTTGTGCGCGGTGAGGACCTTGACGGTGTTCTCGCCGCCGGGCAGCGCGTTGTCGAGGCCCTTCTCGTACTGGGCGGCGGTGCGCAGGAAGGCGAGGAAGGCGAGCAGGGTGGCCTCGTTGTCGCCGGCGGCGAAGGACGCGGCGATGTCGAGGAAGTTGGAGAGGGTCTCGCGCCGGCGGGCGGCCAGGGCGTGCGGGGACGCGGAGAGTTCGACCTCCAGGCCGGTGACGGCGAGGACGCGGTGCAGGACGTCCATGAGGGGGTCGGCGAGGGAGCGGCGCAGGTCGCGCAGTTCGGTGGCCAGGCGGGCGAAGCGTACGCGGGCGTCCGGTGAGAAGGGCAGGCCGTCGTCGTCCCCGCGGCCGTCCAGCGGTGTCTCCAGGAAGGTGTCGAGGGCGTCGGCGAGCGAGATCACCTCGGCCGGGTCGACGCCCTCGACGGCTTCGGCGAGCCGCCGGTCGGGGTCGTCGTCGCCGTCCACGCGCGCGTGGGAGACGAGCCGTCGTGCGCGCCGCCCCAGCAGGGCGAGGTCGCGGGGGCCGATGCGCCAGCGCGGGCCGGTCAGCAGTCGTACGAGGGAGGCGTTGGCGCCGGGGTCCTGGAGGACCTCGCAGACGGCGACGAGGTCGGCGATCTCGGGCAGGTGCAGCAGCCCGGACAGGCCGACCACCTCGACGGGGACGTCCCTGGCGACCAGGGCGCCCTGGATCTCGGCGAAGTCGCCGGCCGTGCGGCACAGCACGGCGATCTCGCCGGGTGCCTTGCCTGTGTTCACGAGGTGGGCGACGGAGTCGGCGATCCAGTCGATCTCCTCCGCGTGGGTGGGCAGCAGGGCGCAGCGGACGGTGCCGTCGCGTTCGGCGCCGGGGGCCGGGCGGAGGGCCTCCACGCCCGCGTGCATGGCGCGCAGCGGCTCGGCGAGGCCGTTGGCGAGGTCGAGGAGGCGGCCACCGCTGCGGCGGTTCTCGCTGAGCGACTGGCGGGTGGCGGGGCGGCCGTCGGCGTGGGCGAAGTGTTCGGGGAAGTCGTCGAGGTTGGCGACGGAGGCGCCGCGCCAGCCGTAGATCGCCTGGCAGGGGTCGCCGACGGCGGTCACGGGGTGGCCGGTGCCGCCGCCGAACAGTCCGGCCAGCAGGACGCGCTGGGCGACGGAGGTGTCCTGGTACTCGTCGAGGAGGACCACGCGGAACTCGTCGCGCAGGACGCGGCCCACCTCGGGGAGGGCGGCGAGCCGGGCGGACAGGGCGATCTGGTCGCCGAAGTCGAGCAGGTCGCGTTCGCGTTTGGCGGCCCGGTAGCGCAGCACGAGGTCGGCGAGCTCGCGTCGCGCGGCGGCCGCCTCGGGGACCTTGCGCAGGTCGGCGTTGGTGAGTCCGGTGTTCTCCAGGGTGCGCAGCAGTTCGGCGTCGTGGGCGCGCAGGTCCTCGGGCCGTACGAGGTGTTCGGCGAGCTCGCCGTCGAGGGTGAGGAGGTCGCCGACCAGGTCGGGGAAGGAGCGGGTGAGCGCCGGGTAGAGGCCGGGGGCCTCGCGCAGGACCCGCGCGGCGAGCTGGTAGCGGGTGGCGTCGGCGAGGAGGCGGGAGGTCGGTTCGAGGCCGACGCGCAGTCCGTGGTCGGTCAGGAGGCGGCCGGCGAAGGCGTGGTACGTGGAGATCACGGGCTCGCCCGGGGGGTTGTCCGGGTCGATGGCGTCGGGGTCGGTGACGCCGGCCTTGACCAGTGCCTTGCGGACGCGTTCGGCGAGTTCCCCGGCGGCCTTGTTGGTGAAGGTGAGGCCGAGTACCTGTTCGGGGGCGACCTGGCCGGTGCCGACCAGCCACACCACGCGGGCCGCCATCACCGTCGTCTTGCCCGACCCGGCTCCGGCCACGATCACCTGCGGGGCGGGCGGCGCGACGATGCAGGCCGTCTGCTCCGGAGTGAACGGGATACCGAGGAGCTCCTTGAGCTGATCGGCGTCGGTGATACGTGCGGGCACACGCAGAATCTAGCGGCGGACACTGACAGCGGGGGCCGTCAGAGCGCTCCGGGAGCGGAGAACCGCAGGTCGGCACGGGTGGTGCGATGCGTCACTCCGGTCACTCGACCACGTGCCGGCCCTCGGGCCGGGCGCTGCACGAGGCCCGGAACGCGCAGTGGGCGCAGTGCTGGCCCGCGGTCGGGCCGAACCGTTCGTCGAGGACCTTCCCGGCGGCCGTGGCCAGCAGATCGCCGATCCACTCCCCCTCCGGCGGCTCCTGGGCCTGCACCTTGGGCAGGGTCTCGCCGCCGTCCCGCTTGGCGGCTCCCTGGCGCAGCTGGACGAGCTCGGCGCCGCCCGGTTCCGGGCGCGCGCCGTCGAAGACGTCGTCGACGGCGCCTTCCCCGACGGCGAGCTGGTAGACGGCGAGCTGGGGGTGGCGCTCCACCTCCTTGGCGCTGGGCGCCTGTTTGCCGGTCTTGAAGTCGACGACGTACGCGCGTCCCTCGCCGTCGGTCTCGACGCGGTCCATCTGGCCGCGGATGCGGACCTCGTAGTCGCCCGCTTCGAGGGTGACGTCGAAGTCGTGCTCGCTGGCCACCGGGGTGCGTCCGGCGCGGTCCATGACGTGCCACTTCAGGAAGCGTTCGAGCGCCACGCGCGCGTGCTCCTTCTCCTGCGCCGACTTCCACGGCGCGTCGAAGGCGAGCGCGTTCCACACCGAGTCGAGGCGCTCCATGAGGACGGCGAGGTCGGCGGGGGTGTGCCCGGAGGCCACCTCGTCGGCGAGGACGTGCACCACGTTGCCGAAGCCCTGGGCGGCGGTCGCGGGCGCGTCGGCCTTCACCTCACGGCCCAGGAACCATTGCAGGGCGCAGGTGTTGGCGAGCTGGTCGAGGGCGCTGCCGGAGAGCACGACGGGCTGGTCGCGGTCGCGCAGCGGCACCTTGCTCGCCGTGGGTTCGAACATGCCCCACCAGCGGTAGGGGTGCGCGGCCGGCACCAGGGGGCGGCCGTCCTCGTCGGCGAGCGCGGCGAGCCGGGCCAGCCGCTGGGCGGCGGCCTCCCGCAGGGTGTCGGAGACCCGGGGGTCGACCGTCGTGGCGCGCAGTTCGGCGACGAGCGCGGCGACGGCCAGGGGGCGGCGCGGGCGCCCGGTGACGTCCTTGGGCTCGACGCCGAGTTCGGTCAGGAAGCGGGAGGGCTGGTCGCCGTCGTCGGCGGGTGCCTTCACGGCCGTCACGACGAGCCGTTCACGCGCGCGCGTGGCCGCGACGTAGAACAGGCGGCGTTCCTCGGCGAGCAGCGCGCCGGGAGTCAGCGGTTCGGCGAGTCCGTCGCGGCCGATGCGGTCGGCCTCCAGCAGGGAGCCGCGGCGGCGCAGGTCCGGCCACAGGCCCTCCTGGACGCCGGCCACGACGACCAGGCGCCACTCCAGGCCCTTGGAGCGGTGCGCGGTCATCAGGCGCACGGCGTCGGGGCGGGCGGCGCGCCGGGTGAGGGTGTCGGCGGCGATGTCCTGGGCCTCGATCTCCTCCAGGAAGTTCAGGGTGCCCCGGCCGCCGGTGCGTTCCTCCGCGCGGGCGGCGGTCGCGAACAGCGCGCACACGGCGTCGAGGTCCCGGTCGGCGTTGCGGCCGGCCGCGCCGCCGCGCCGGACGGCGCGCTCCAGGCGCCCGGGCCACGGTGTGCCGTCCCACAGGTCCCACAGGGCCTCCTCGGCCGTACCGCCGCCCGCCAGGCGCTCGCGGGCGCGGCGCAGCAGGCCGCCGAGACGCTGGGCGCCCCGCGCGTAGACGGGGTCGTGCACGGCCAGCCGCTCCGGTTCGGCCAGCGCACGCGCGAGCAGTTCGTCCGAGGGCGGCGGCAGCGGGTTGCCCCCGGCCCGCTCCTCCTCGCGCAGGGCCCGTCCGAGGCGGCGCAGATCGGCGGCGTCCATGCCGGCGAGGGGGGAGGTGAGCAGGGTGAGGGCGGTTTCGGTGTCGAGCCAGCACGGTTCCGCTTCGGGGCCGGGCCCCGCGGCCTCCCGGTCGTCCGCCTCCGCCGCCGCCACCGCGCGCAAGGCCGTCAGCAGCGGGGCCACCGCGGGTTCGTGGCGCAGCGGCAGGTCGTTGCCGTCGACGTCCACGGGGACGCCCGCCGAGGTGAGCGCGCGGCGGACGGCGGGGAGGGTGCGGGCGCCGGCCCGGACCAGGACGGCCATGTCCTTCCAGGGAACGCCGTCCTCCAGGTGCGCGCGGCGCAGGATGTCGGCGATGTTGTCCAGCTCCGTGCCGGACGTCGGGTACGTGTACACCTCGACCCGGCCGCCGTCCCGGTCCGGGGTCAGCTCCCGGTGGGCGCGGACCTTCTCGGCGGGCAGGCGGGGCAGCGGCATGCGCCGGGTCACCCGCCGGGTCGCCTCCAGCAGGGCGGCGCCGGAGCGCCGGGAGGTGCGCAGCACCTCGACCGGGGCCGGACGGCCGTCCGCGCGGGGGAAGGTGTGCGGGAACTCCAGGATGCCGCCCACGTCCGCGCCCCGGAAGGCGTAGATCGACTGGTCGGGGTCGCCGAAGGCGACGAGGGTGCGGCCGCCGGCCAGGGCACGCAGCAGCCGTACCTGGGCGGGGTCGGTGTCCTGGTACTCGTCGACGTAGACGGCGTCGTACCGCGCGGCCAGCCGCCCGGCGATCTCCGGGCGGCCGGCGAGGAGCACCGCGCGGTGGACCAGTTCGGCGTAGTCGAGGACGCCCTGCAGGTCGAGGACGTCGAGGTACTCGGCGAGGAAGGCGGAGGCGGCGCGCCAGTCGGGGCGCCCGATGCGGCGGGCGAAGGCGTCCAGGGCCCCGGGGCCGAGACCCAGCTCGCGGCTGCGGGCGAGCACCGCGCGGACCTCGTCGGCGAAGCCGCGGGTGGTCAGACAGGCGCGCAGCTCGTCCGGCCAGCGCACATGGGCGAGCCCGAGCCGCTCCAGGTCCACCTGGCCGGCGAGCAGCTCGCGGACGGTGACGTCCTGCTCGGGGCCCGACAGCAGCCGCAGCGGTTCCACGAAGAGGTCGCTGTCCTGGTGGGCGCGGATCAGGGCGTAGCAGAACGAGTGGAAGGTGGTCGCCTGCGGAGCGCGCGCGGCCCCGATGCGCAGGGCCATGCGGTCGCGCAGCTCGACGGCCGCCCTGCGGCTGAACGTCAGCACCAGGATCCGCTCGGGGTCCCCGCCACGGGCGATCCGCGCGGCCACGGACTCGACCAGGGTGGTGGTCTTGCCGGTACCCGGACCTGCGAGAACGAGCAGCGGGCCGGTCGTGTGCTCAACCACGGAGCGCTGCGCGGCGTCCATGTGAGGGGGATTCACCCGAGCGGGCGGGGTACGCACCAGTCGATAAGCGCCACGGTTCCCCCGCCGCACCTGGGGGTGCGACAGGCCGCTGGTGGAGGAAGAGGAGCTCACGTGGTTCGCCGGTCCTGGTGGGTGTGCTGTGGGGCCGTTCGCCGCGCGTGCGGGGCGGTGGGCGCGGGGTGAAGGGGGCACGCGCGGCCGACGCTACGCCGGCGAAAAGCGCGGAAGCAGGCTTTCCGCTTCTTCCCTCCGGGCACTCCGGCCGCACATGTCCCTTGCCTCACGAACGTACGTCATGCCACGAATGTGCCCCGCATCACCTTGAGGGACCAGAGGTCACACGACGGCGTGCGCGAGGGCGGAAGCTGTCAGGTGTGACCTTCGGTGTGTCCTCCGCCGTCCCACCGCGCGCGCCTCATGTCGAGGCGCGGCACATGGCCCTCCGCGGCCCGGCCCGCCTCCCTCAGGGGCGTGCCCTCCGCGCGGTAGTGGCCGAGGGCTCTCAGCTCGTGGCCCGGCAGCAGCACGCCGTCCGCGCGGACGACACGCCACCACGGAACCGCTCCCCCGTACAGGGCCATCACACGTCCGACCTGCCGGGGACCGCCCTCCCCCAGCCACTCGGCCACGTCCCCGTACGTCATGACACGTCCCGGCGGGATCAGCTCGGTCACCTCCAGGACCCGCTCGGCGTACTCGGGCAGGGCGTCCGGGTGCTCCGGGCCGCCGTCGGACGGAAGGCTCTCCTGACTCATCCGGCCCATCCTGCCCCACCCCACCGACAACGTGACGCGCTCGCGCGCATGCGCACGGCTCGCCCCGGAGTGGCGCTTCGGGCAGACTGTGCGGCCCGCGTTCTGACCCTGATGCCCCCTTGTACCGGTACGGCATGCCACCATCGTGCGGGCGGTGACTGGTGATACAAGATCGAGAAGAGACGATGAAGCAGCAGGGCGCGCACCCCGAGGACACGGAGGGCACCCCTGACGCCTCGTCGCGCCCGGACACCGCCGCCCCCGAGACGGCGCACATCGACGAGGTGGAGGGCGACGAACCGCTGCTCCCCGCGCGGGTGCACCGCCCGTCCGACCTCATGCGGCTCCTGGCGGGCGTGCTCGCCGTCGTGGTGCTGCTGGCGATCGCCGCGTTCGCCCACGGCACCACCTCGGGCCTGGAACAGGACATCAACAAGGGCACCGGGCAGGCGCCCGACCTGCTCATCAAGATCGCGGGCCTGGCCTCCAGCATCGCGATCCTCCTGGTCCCGGTGGCCTTCGCCATCGAGCGGCTGATCAAGCGGGACGGGCTGCGGATCGCCGACGGCGTGCTCGCCGCCGTCCTCGCGCACGGTGTGACACTCGCCACCGACCTGTGGGTCGCGCGTGCCGCTCCGGACTCGATCCAGGAAGCGCTCACCCAGCCCTCCCCCGGCGACATCCACGCCCTGACCGACCCGGTGCACGGCTATCTGGCCCCGGTGATCGCGTACATGACGGCCGTCGGGATGTCCCGCAGACCCCGGTGGCGCGCGGTGCTGTGGGTGGTGCTGCTCCTCGACGCCTTCTCGATGCTCGTCACCGGGTACACCACACCGTTCTCGATCATCCTGACGGTCCTGATCGGCTGGACCGTCGCCTACGGCACCCTCTACGCGGTCGGTTCGCCCAATGTGCGCCCCACCGGCCGCACCCTGATGGCGGGCCTGCGCACCGTCGGCTTCCGCCCCGTGACCGCGTCCCGGGTGGAGTCCGGCGACGCCTCCGAGGCCGGGGACCGGGGACGCCGGTACTTCGTCACCCTGGAGGACGGTCCGCCGCTGGACGTCACCGTGGTCGACCGTGAGCAGCAGGCGCAGGGATTCTTCTACCGCGCGTGGCGCAATCTGGCCCTGCGCGGCTTCGCCACCCGCAGCAGCCTGCAGTCGCTGCGCCAGGCACTGGAGCAGGAGGCACTGCTGGCCTACGCGGCCATCGCGGCCGGCGCCAACGCCCCCAAGCTGATCGCGACCTCCGAACTCGGCCCCGACGCGGTGATGCTCGTCTACGAGCACAGCGGCGGGCGCACCCTCGACTCGCTGCCGGACGAGGAGATCACCGACGAACTGCTGCGCGACACCTGGCACCAGGTACAGGCCCTGCAGTCCCGCCGTATCGCGCACCGCCGGCTGGTGGGCGACGCCATCCTGGTGGATCGTTCCGGCACGGTGATCCTCACCGATCTGCGCGGCGGCGAGATCGCGGCCGGTGATCTGCTGCTGCGCATGGACACCTCCCAGCTGCTGGTGACCCTGGGTCTCAGGGTGGGCGCCGAACGCGCGGTGGCCTCCGCCCTGAACGTCCTCGGCCCCGACACCGTGGCGGACTGTCTGCCGATGCTCCAGCCCATCGCGCTGAGCCGCTCCACGCGCGGGACGCTGCGGCAGCTGGCCCGGGAACGGGCGGAACGCGAACGTGAGGCGGTCCTGGAGGCCTACCGGCAGTCCAAGCCGGCCCGTGCGGAGCACGGCGCCCACCAGGTCGTGCTCGACAAGCCCGACAAGAAGGCCGTACGCGCGGAGCAGCGGGCCGAGAAGCGGGCCGTCGACGAAGCCATGGAGGAGGCGCGAGAGGAGGACCTGCTCACCCAGATCCGGCACGAGGTGCTGCGGATCAGGCCGCAGGCCCCGGTGGAACCGGCCCGCCTGGAACGGGTCCGGCCGCGGACCCTGATCAGTTTCATCGCCGGTGCGATCGGCGCGTACTTCCTGCTGACGCAGCTCACCCACATCGAGTTCGGCCCGCTGATCGAGAACGCGGAGTGGGGCTGGGTGGCCGCGGCGGTGCTGTTCTCGGCGGCCAGTTACGTCGCGGCGGCCATGGCCCTGCTCGGGTTCGTGCCCGAGCGGGTGCCGTTCGTGCGGACCGTGGCGGCACAGGTCGCCGGGTCGTTCGTGAAGATCGTCGCCCCGGCCGCGGTGGGCGGCGTCGCCCTGAACACGCGGTTCCTCCAGCGCGCGGGGGTGCGGCCGGGGCTCGCGGTGGCGAGCGTCGGCGCGTCGCAGCTCTTCGGGCTCGGCTGCCACATCCTGATGCTGCTGTCCTTCGGCTACCTCACCGGCACCGAGAAGACGCCCTCCCTCTCGCCGTCCCGCACGGTGATCGGGGGCCTGCTGACGGTGGCGGTGCTGGTGCTCGTGGTGACCTCGGTGCCGTTCCTGCGGAAATTCGTCGTCACGCGCGTGCGGTCGCTCTTCGCGGGTGTCGTGCCGCGCATGCTCGACGTGCTGCAGCGGCCGCAGAAGCTGATCACCGGCATCGGCGGCATGCTGCTGCTGACGGCCTGCTTCGTGATGTGCCTGGACGCCTCGATCCGGGCGTTCGGCGACGAGACGACCTCGGTCAGCATCGCCAGTGTCGCCGTCGTCTTCCTCGCCGGCAACGCACTGGGGTCGGCGGCCCCGACACCGGGCGGCGTCGGGGCGGTCGAGGCGACCCTCACGGTCGGTCTCATCGCGGTCGGGCTCCCCAAGGAGGTCGCCGCGCCGGCGGTGCTGCTCTTCCGGCTCCTGACGCTCTGGCTGCCGGTACTGCCGGGCTGGCTGGCCTTCAACCACCTCACCCGCAAGGCGGCCTTGTGAACGAGGGCCCCTTACCTCGTACGGCCCGTGTCCCGCGCGTCCCGCTCCGGGCAACCGCAGGATGGGACCATGCCCCGCCGCCCCCTCCGTCCGCGTGCCGCCGCCCTGACCGTCTGCGCCGTACTGCTGCCCGTGCTGCGGTGAGGACGACGACAAGGCCGAGGACCTGACGGAGCAGCAGCTCGACTGGAAGGACTGCCCGGCTCCGTCCGAGGCGCAGGGCGGGGGCCCCGCCCCGTCGCCCCTGCCCGGCGGCCGGGGTGAGTGGGGCTGCGCCACCATGAAGGCGCCGCTGGACTGGGACGACCCCGAGGGCGACACCATCGGCATCGCGCTGATCCGGGCCAGGTCGAGCGGCGGGGCGAGCGAACGCATCGGCTCGCTGGTCTTCAACTTCGGCGGCCCGGGCGGCTCCGGCGTCACCGCCCTGCCCGCGTTCGGCGAGGACTACGCGACCCTGCGCACCCGCTACGACCTGGTGAGCTTCGATCCCCGCGGGGTCGGCCGCAGCGCACCCGTGACCTGCCTGGACGACCAGCGGCTCGACGCGTACCTCCAGCAGGACGCCACCCCCGACGACGACGCCGAGCGCACGGAACTCCTGGACAGTACCGAGAAGTTCAACGCGGCCTGCGAGAAGAACTCCGAGCGGGTGCTGCCGCATGTGCGCACCACGGACGCCGCCCGTGACCTGGATCTGATGCGCCAGGTCCTCGGTGACGGGAAACTGCACTACTTCGGCATCTCCTACGGCACCGAACTCGGCGGCGTCTACGCCCACCTGTTCCCGCAGAAGGTGGGCCGCGCGGTGTTCGACGCGGTCGTCGACCCCACGGAGAACGCGGAACAGGGCTCGCTCGCACAGGCGCGGGGTTTCCAGCTCGCACTCGACAACTACGCCGAGGACTGCGTCTCGAGGACCGAGGAGTGTCCCGTCGGCGACAGCGCGCAGGACGTGAAGGACCGTATCGCCAGGCTGCTGAAGAACCTCGACCGCACACCCGTCCCCGGCGTCTTCCCACGCGAACTGACCCAGACCGCCGCGACCAACGGAATCGTGCAGGCCCTGTACTCCCAGGACTTCTGGGAGTTCCTCACCGACGGCCTCGAGCAGGCGTACGACGGTGACGGGACGATCCTGATGGTGCTCTCCGACTCGATGAACGGGCGCGACGAGAACGGCGAGTACAGCAACCTCGTCCCGGCCAACGTGGCCATCAACTGCGCCGACGACCGACCCCGCTACACCCCTGAGGACGTGGAGCGCCGGCTGCCCGGGTTCCGGGCCGCCTCCCCGCTGTTCGGGGAGTACCTGGCATGGGGAATGGTCGGCTGCACCGACTGGGCGGTGCCCGGGGCCGCCGAGCATCCTGATGTCCACGCCCCCGGCGCGGCTCCGATCCTGGTGATCGGCAACACCGGCGACCCGGCCACCCCGTACGAGGGGGCGCGCAGGATGGCGCGGGCACTCGGTGAGGGCGTGGGTGTGGAGCTGACGTACAAGGGGCAGGGGCACGGGGCCTACAACAGCGAGAACGCGTGCGTACAGGACGCGGTGCACGGCTACCTCCTGGACGGAAAGGTGCCGGCGTCCGGGACCGTCTGCTCGTGAACGGGCCTACGGTTCACCACATAATTGCAGGTCAGAGCGTTATCCACAGGCCGCCCCGGCGAACGGCGGATCTGCCTACCATGGCCTGACCGCCATCCGCGGCACGGTGCGGACGGCCAGCGAGGGGGGAAGTGGCACATGATCCGTTTCACACGGTGGACGGCCCTGACGGTCGCCGCCGCGCTGCTGACGGCCGGCTGCAGCGGCGACGGCTCGTCGGACGACGGCTCCGGCAACGACGACGGCAGGAGCGGCGGGACGGCACTCGACTGGGGGCGCTGCCAGGCCTCCGAGGACGCTCCCGCACCGGACGAGGAGTGGCAGTGCGCCACCCTCAGGGTGCCTCTGGACTGGTCGAAGCCGGACGGCTCCACGATCGGGCTCGCGCTGATCCGGGCCGAGGCCACGGGCGACGACCGCCTGGGCTCACTGCTGTTCAACTTCGGCGGGCCGGGCGGGTCCGGCGTGTCGATGATGCCGTCCTACGCCGCCACGGCCTCCGAGCTGCGCGAGCGGTACGACCTGGTGAGCTTCGATCCGCGCGGGGTCGCCGCCAGCGAGGGAGTCCGCTGCCGCGACGACAAGAGCATCCAGGCCGCCGAGTCGTCGGTGGACGGCACCCCGGACACACCGGCCGAGGAGCGGACGTTCCTCCAGGACGCCACCGACTTCGGCAAGGGCTGCCAGGACGTCGCCGGGAAGCTGATGGCCCATGTCTCGACCACCGACACCGCTCGCGACATGGACCGCATCCGGCAGGCCCTCGGCGACGACCGGCTGAACTACTTCGGCATCTCCTACGGCACCGAGCTGGGCGGTGTCTACGCCCATCTGTTCCCGAAGAAGGTGGGACGGATGACGCTCGACGCGGTGGTCGACCCCAGCGCCGACACCGTGGGCCACGCCAAGAACCAGACCCGGGGCTTCCAGACGGCCCTCGACAACTACCTGAAGTCCACCGGGCGGGACCCCGAGGAGGGTTCGCGGGAGATCGCGGAGCTGCTGGAGCGGATCGACTCCGACCCGCTGCCGACGTCGTCGTCCGGGCGCGAGCTGACGCAGACGCTGGCACTGACCGGCATCATCCTGCCGCTGTACAGCAAGACCAGCTGGCCGGTGCTGACCAGCGCGCTGGAGGCGGCCGAGGAGGGCGACGGCACGGAGCTGCTGGCGCTGGCCGACAACTACAACGAACGCGACGCCTCGGGGAGCTACGGCACGACGACCCACTCCCAGCGGGTCATATCGTGCCTGGACGACAAGCAGCGGCCGACCCTGGAGGAGGCGAAGGAGCTGCTGCCCGAGTTCGAGGAGCTCTCGCCCGTGTTCGGGTCCTTCCTCGGCTGGGACACGGCCGGCTGGTGTCACGACTGGCCGGTGCCCGGCCAGTTCGACACCCCGGAGGTGAGCGCGCCGGGCTCGGCGCCGGTCCTGGTCGTGGGCAACACCGGCGACCCGGCCACGCCGTACGAGGGCGCCCGGAAGATGGCGGACGAGCTGGGCGAGGACGTCGGTGTGGTGCTCACCTGGAAGGGCGAGGGCCATGGCGCGTACGGCAGCGGGAGCGACTGTGTCGACTCCACGGTGGACGCGTATCTGCTGGACGGCACGGTGCCCGAGGACGGCAAGGTCTGCTCATGACGACGACGGGGGCTCCGCGCACTCGTGGTGCCCGGAGCCCCCGCGTCGGCTCGTGTTCGTACCGGGGTCGGTCAGTAGACCGGCTTCTCCGGCTCGATCTGGTTGACCCAGCCGATCACGCCGCCGCCCACGTGGACGGCGTCGGCGAAGCCCGCGGACTTCAGGACGGCGAGGACTTCCGCACTGCGGACACCCGTCTTGCAGTTCAAGACGATCTTCTTGTCCTGCGGCAGGCTCTCCAGGGCGTTGCCCATGAGGAACTCGTTCTTGGGGATCAGGCGGGCGCCCGGGATGGACACGATCTCGAACTCGTTCGGCTCGCGGACGTCGATGAGCTCGATGCTCTCGCCGTCGTCGATCCACTCCTTGAGCTGCTTGGGAGTGATCGTGGAGTCGACCGCCGCCGCCTGGGCCTCCTCGGAGACGACGCCGCAGAAGGCCTCGTAGTCGATGAGCTCGGTGACGGTCGGGTTGTCGCCGCAGATCGCGCAGTCGGGGTCCTTGCGGACCTTGACCTGGCGGTACTGCATCTCCAGGGCGTCGTAGATCATGAGCCGGCCGACCAGCGGCTCACCGATGCCGGCGAGCAGCTTGATCGCCTCGTTGGCCTGGATGGAGCCGATGGACGCGCACAGCACGCCCAGGACGCCGCCCTCGGCGCAGGAGGGGACCATGCCGGGGGGCGGGGGCTCCGGGTAGAGGCAGCGGTAGCAGGGGCCGTGCTCGGACCAGAAGACCGACGCCTGGCCGTCGAAGCGGTAGATCGAGCCCCACACGTACGGCTTGTTCAGCAGCACGCAGGCGTCGTTGACCAGGTAGCGGGTCGCGAAGTTGTCCGTGCCGTCGACGATCAGGTCGTACTGGCTGAACAGGTCCATCACGTTGTCGGCCTCGAGCCGCTCCTCGTGGAGGACCACGTTCACGTACGGGTTGATGCCCTTGATCGTGTCACGCGCGGACTCGGCCTTGGGGCGGCCGATGTCGGACTGGCTGTGGATGATCTGGCGCTGCAGGTTCGACTCGTCGACCTCGTCGAACTCCACGATGCCGAGCGTGCCCACGCCCGCCGCGGCCATGTACATCAGACCGGGCGAGCCCAGGCCGCCGGCGCCCACAAAGAGCACCTTGGCGTTCTTCAGCCGCTTCTGCCCGTCCATGCCCACGTCGGGGATGATCAGGTGGCGGGAGTACCTGCGGACCTCGTCTACGGTGAGCTCGGGGGCCGGCTCGACCAGGGGTGGCAACGACACGGGGACTCCGTTGGTCGGTCAATCACTACGGTTGTTCTTCGCCTAACAGTGCCATGGCCTTTTTCATTCCGAGACACCCGTTCCGATAAGCGAGACGATGTCGTCCCAGTAGCCGGGCAGGGGCTCCCAGGGGGCGGTGCGGGCACGGTGCCCCGTGTGGTGGGTGTGGTCCGTGAAGTAGATCGTCGCGGCGCCCTGCCAGCGGGCGATGCGCAGGGCCTCGTCCAGGTGCGGGCGGGGCACTCCGTGCACGAAGTGGCAGAAGCGTTCGGGCGGGTGGTCGGCGGTCCACTCCGCCACCTGCGACCAGCGGTAGTCGTTCCACGGGCCGGAGAAGGTGACCAGCTGGTCGGCGTGTTCGGCGTATCCCGGATACGGGTGGGTGCCGTGGCCGAGGACGATGTGGGCGTCATGGAGCGCCCGGAGTGTGGTGATCGTGCGCCGGATCTCGGGCAGTGCGGCGCGGTCGGCGGGACAGCGGTCCAGCAGGAAGCCGTCGACCTGGTACCAGTCCATGAAGCGGTGGGCGTCCGAGAGCACCTCGCCGAACGTACGGAGGCCGTACGCCGTGTCGAGGCGGCCGAGGACACGGACACCGGCGTTGCGGAGACGCCCGGCCGCTTCCAGGCACCGCGGGTCGGGTTGGGTGCCGGGGCCGTCGGCCACGTCGAGGACGACCCAGTGCAGAGGGATGCCCGGGCGGGTGAGTTCGCTCCACTCGGTCGGAGCGACGAGGGGGTGCGCAAGGCCGGGAACGCCGAAGCCCGTACGGACGTCGGTGCTCGCCGTACCGGCTTTGACGCTGGTCAGATACGGCATGCCGCCTCCATCCAGATGTCGGCGAGGGACTCCTCGAGGTTGATCCGGGGGCGCCAGCCGAGGCGGTCGCGGGCGGTGCGGACGTCGGCCTGCTGCCAGTTGCCGCAGCCGTCGGGGTACGGGAAGGCGACGGGGGTGGTGTGGTGGTCGACGTCGGGGCGGGGGTGGCCGATCGTGGTGCGGACGGAGGTGGTGGGGTGAGGTGTGTGGGCGGGGTGGGGTACGTGCGGTGGGTGCAGGCCCGGGGGGGTGTCCAGTTCGTTGAGGGCGCCGCCGTAGCCGGCCACCCTGGCGAGGATTCCGGCGGCGTCACGGAGGCGGACGGCGCGGCCCGAGCCGATGTTGATGACGCCCTGCGCGGCGGAGAGGGAGGCGGCGTGGACGGCGCGGGCCACATCGCGGACGTCGACGAAGTCCCGTTGCGCTCCGAGACCGCCGAGCTTCAGCTCGCTGTCGCCGGACTGCATGGCACGGCGCATCGCCTCGGCGAGGCGGCCGAGGGGGGAGCCGGCGGGGGTGCCGGGGCCGACGGGTGAGAAGACCCGGAGGACCACGGCGTCCAGGCCGGAGCCGAGGACCAGCTCGGTGGCGGCGAGTTTGCTGACGCCGTAGGGGCCGCCGGGGCGGGGGACGGCGTCCTCCGCCGTGGACGAGCCGAGCTGGCTGGGGCCGTACTCCGAGCCGCAGCCGATCTGTACGAGCCGTGCGCCGCAGCCGCTGCGGCGCAGGGCCTCGCAGACGGTGGCCACGGCGACGGTGTTGTGCCGGGTGAGTTCGCGGGCGCCGCCTCTCGTGGTGCCGGCGCAGTTGACCACCACGCCGGGGTGGACGGCGTCGAGGAAGCGGGTGAGGGCGCCGGGGCTGCCGGTGGCGAGGTCGAAGCGGACGTCGGCGTCGTCGCCGCGGCCGAGGGCGGTGAGCTGGACGGCGGGGTCGGCGAGGAGGCGGTCGGCCACGAAGCGGCCGATGTAACCGTTGGCTCCGATCAGGAGGACTCTCATCGGGCGACTCCTTCGGCGTCCGGGGTGGTCATGTGGGGTTCTCCTTCGGGTGCGTTTCCTGTGGCGCAAGCGCCTGACGTCGGTGGGCGGGGCGGGGTCGCCGGCGACTGCGGCCCGCCGACGCCTCGGTCGTGGGCTGCGCGGCCCGGCGCTTGTGGGGCGCCCTGCGTGGGTGTGGGCCGGGGGTGGGTTGCGCGGCCCGGTGTTTGCAGGGTGCCGTCGCGCCCACCCGTGTCGCCCTGGGGGCATCTCCCAGGCCCTTGAGGCACCGGGGGAGGCACGACTACCCGCGGGGGCGGGGGGTGCTGGGCCCGCGTTCTCACCGCGGTTGCTCCGGGCTGATGTGCGCCGAAGCCCGGGCGAGTTTGCGGGAGGCGTGGATCAGCAGGGCCAGTGCCGCTGTCCCGCAGGTGAGGGTGGGGAGGGCGGCGGGGTTCCAGACCGCGATCAGGGTCTGGACCGGGGTGGCCAGGGCGTCGCAGCCGGGGAGCCGGGCCGCGAAGAGCGTGGCCAGGGCCGTCGCCTGAGTGGTCGCCGTGACCGTGAGGATCACCTTCGGCGCGTGGGTGAAGCCGTGGATCGTGAGGAGGCGGGCCAGGAAGAGGAGGCCGCCCAGGGCGAGTGTCGGGGGCAGGGCGAGGGGCGCGTCGAGGAGCGCGGACGTCGCGGTGAGCAGAACGGCCACCGCACCCAGGAACAGGACGAACACGCCGATGAGTGCGGGTCGCACGGAAGCCGAGAAGTCCTCCAGACCACGGCTCGACGCCAGCCTGCGGCGGACCCGGGCGGCGAAGAGGTGGGCCGTCCAGGCGGCGGGCGCGCAGGACAGGGCGAGCGCCACGACCGGGGCGACGGTGAGCGGCCAGTCACCCTCCGCCGTGCCGTCGGGTAGACCGTCGGGGCCGCCGGTGACCGCCGTACCGAGCAGGCCGTCGCCCAGGAGGGCGTAGCCGAGGAGCCAGCAGGTCCAGGACGCCGTGGCGGAGCGGGGCGGGATGTCGGAACGGGCGCTCAGCGGGCCCCGGCGCAGTGCCGCGCGCAGGGCGAGGGTGACGGCCAGGATGCCGGTGGCCGCCGCGTAGAGGCGGGGCTGGCCGTGGGTGAGGCGCAGGGCGATCACCGTCGCCACGCACAGGGTGCCGGGGAGCAGGGTGAGAACGGTCCAGCCGGCGCGTGACCTCGGACCCGTGGCGGCCGGGGCGGGCCGAGGCGGTGTGTCGTCGCGGGGGACCCTGGCGTAGAGCTCCTCCGCGAGGGAGAAGACGTCGCGGTGGCGGAAGCGGGCGGCGGTCCGGTCGGTGATGCCGTGGGCCTCCAGGCCCGCCGCGATCTCCAGGGGGTCCACCGCCTGTTCGCACAGGTCGCGGTGGCGGTGCAGCAACGCCTTGACCGGGTCGGCCGCGCCGGGCGGAGTGCTGCGGTTCAGTTCACCGAGGTCGGTCATCGGGCTGTCTCCGTCGCGGGTACCGGGGTGTCCATGGCCCACGTGGGGACGGCGCGGGGGGCGGGGTCGGTCCAGTGGCCGGGGACGTGGGCCTCGGCGGGGGTGGCGAAGGGCAGGGGGTCGCCGGTGCCGTCGAGGAGGGGACGACGGACCGGTGTGCGCGCGACGATCTCCAGGTAGATGCCGTGGAAGGCGGAGATGTTCTGGTCGACGGTGAACAGCTCGAGTGCGCGGGCGCGCGCGGCGGCACCGAGGCGTACGCGGCGCTCGGGGTCGCGCAGCAGGGAGACGCACGCCTCGGCGAGCGCCCGCGGATTGCGCGGTGGTACGACGAGACCGGTGCCGCCGATGGCCTCCACGACCGCGCCGACGTCCGTGGAGACCGTCGCGCGCCCGCAGAGCATCGCCTCGACGAGGCCGGCCGGGAAGCCCTCGACGACGCTGGAGAGGACGGTCACGGCGCCCGAGGCGTACGCGTCGGCGGGGGTGGGCAGCTCCGGGCCGCCGATCCGCTCGAAGGACACCGGGTTGGCGCCCACGGAGTGCGGGCCCTCGGCCTCGTCCGGGAAGAGCTGCGCGGCCAGTGCCTCGCAGTGACCGAGGTAGGCGGCGCCCTCCGGGTCCGCCGGGGTGCCGATGATCCGCAGCCGGGTCCTCGGCTCCTCCTTGCGGATCTCCGCGAAGGCGTGCAGCAGCGAGACCAGGTCCTTGGCGGGCTCCACCCGGCCGACCCAGACGAGGGTGTGAGGGTCCGCGCTCTCCGGGGACTCCCCCGCCTCCGCGAAGGGCGCGGCGTCCATGCCGGGGTACACCGTGCGGAGCTTCGCCCGGTCGGCGCCGCAGCGCTCCTGCCAGCGGCGGGCATGCGTGTTGCCCGGTGTGATGAACACGGCCCGGCGGTAGGTCTCGGCGGCGAGCCTGCCGTGGAAGGCGGCGAGCAGGGAGCGGACCGCGGGTGAGGCGTCCGGGCGGGTGAGGTAGTGCGTCCGCAGGCGTACGCCGTACTCGGTGACGAGGAGGGGAACGCCGAAGAAGTGGTGGGCGAGCAGGCCGGGAAGGGCCGTCACCCCGCCGGCGGCGGCGTGGCACAGGTCCACCGCGCCCAGCCCGTCCTCCTCGTACCAGTCGAGCGAGAGGGGGCGCAGGGCGCGCTCCAGGTGTGCGGCGACGGCCAGCAGATCGGGTACGCGGGCCTCACGCGCCGTCCGCAGGGCGCCGGGCGCGCGACAGGCGCGCTCCAGGGCGCGTACGGCCGTCTCGGAGCGGAGTGCGGCCACCAGACCGCCTTCGTCGCGGGCGAGTTCGGCGAGGCCCCGGAGCGCGGTGGCGAAACGGTCCGCCTCAGGTGTCGCAGGGCCCGGGTCGGGGGCGGTGGGGTCCGTCGCGGCGCAGAGGGCGGCGGCCAGTTCGCCGTAGTGCTCCGAGAAGCGCCGGCGTGCGCGACGGCCGTACACCACCCCGTCGTCCTCGGCCGCCCACAGCGGTGCGGTGCGGACCCGGCCGACCTGGGGCGGCAGCGGGACCCAGCCCGCGTCCTCCTGGGCTTCGCCGCTGCTGAACGCGTAGACGTCGAACTCGTGTCGGTCGAGTCCGCGTACCAAGCGGTCGCACCAGAGTCCGCCCTCACCGCCCACGTACGGATAACCACCCTCCGTAAGCAGTCCGATGCGCACGTGTGCACCCCCGATCTCCCGTATGGGGAGCCGCCGTTGGTCCGGCGGCTCGCAGCGGGACGAACGTATGCGGACAAGGAGGTGGGGGGGTTGACGGGTTGCGCTAACGCCCCCACAAGGGGGGGCAGGGGGGATCTTTACCCGGGGGGGGGGGCTAGCCGCC
>NZ_JBHWHX010000021.1:101925-110559 GCF_042732315.1 Streptomyces sp. NPDC059787 | reverse complement strand
GTTGTCCATCACGCCACCAAAAGGGGTGAACGGGCGTAACTTTCCCGTGCGGGGCGCGTTCCGCCGCGCTAGGCGATCAGCTCTTCGGGTACGGCCATGCGTTCGGGCGGCAGCTGATTCCGTCGTGGTCGAGGAACTTGGTCTGCTGCTGCATCACCGGGGCCAGGTCGCCGTCCTTGTCGCAGGTGACGTGGTTGAAGCCCAGGCGGTGGCCGATCTCGTGGTTGATCAGCATCTGACGGTAGGCGTGGATCTTGTCGCCGTAGGTGTCCGCTCCCTGCGCCCAGCGGTCCGCGTTGATCATCACGCGCCGGGTGGCCGCCGAGTCGCAGGAGACGTTGTCCACTGTGGTGTCCAGGCCGGACTTGGCGCACCAGTCCGCGGTCGTGTCGGGACTGGCGAGGGTGATCACGAAATCGACCTCGCCGGAGTGGACGCGCTCGAAGGTGCGTGCGCCGTTGTGCGCCCAGCTGCGGTTGTCGTTGAGCGTCTTCTGGACCGCCTCGGCGAAGAGTTCGCCGTCGAGGCCGAGCCCCTGTTCCACGTCGACGCGGTAGGTGACCTTCTCCCCCTTGCCCGGAGCCTTGTCGATGCCGGGGACCGCGTCGAACTTCCCCGTGCCTCCGCGCGCGGCGCTCAGCGGGTACTTCTCGTCCATCTTCTGCTCGTACGTCAGCGGTTCGGCGCTGGGTGCGGAGGGCGTCTCCCGGTCGTCCCCGCGTGAGGCGGAATCCCGGACGTCGCGCGCCTGCTCACCGGTGGCCTGCGTCTGTACGCCGCCGGTGCCGTCGCGTTCGTCGGCGACCTGCCCGGCCACGACGACGGCCAGCACGGTCGTGACGGCGGCGGCCGCGATCCCGGTGAACGTCCGCCCCTTGCCGCCCTTGGCCGGCGCGGGCCGCCCGGTCGGCGGCGCGTCGTCGTCATCGTCCGGACCGACGGGGATGCCGGTGGCCGGGGCGGCGCTCCAGTCGGTGACGGCCGCGTAGGGGTCCGCGGGGCCCGGCGGGCGGGGCGCGGAGGCGGACGTGGGCGGGGAGAAACGGTCGGTGGCCTCGCCGAAGGCGTCGAGGTAGTCCTGGCGCGGTCCTCCGGGAGGCGCCTGCCGCTGCCGCGGGAGGGGCGCGCCCGGCCGCGCCGGCACGCCGTACCCGGCCCCGGCCGCCGTACGGCCGTCCGACGCCCCCCAGCCACCCCCGGGCTCCCGCTGCTCCGGATGCCCACCACGGGCCTGGGGGACGCCGTGGACGGGGGTTCCGTCGGGAAGCCGGGAAACCCCGTGCGCGGGAGTCCCGTCGGGAAGCCGGGGAAAGCCGTGCGCCGGGGTTCCGTCCGGGAAACGCGGGACGCCGCCCTGCGCGGGCGCACCGTCCGGGAGCCATCCGTCCGGCAGACGCGGGACACCGTGCGCGGGCGTGCCGTCCGAGAGGCGCGGGACGCCGTGTGCGGGTGTCCCGTCCGGGAAACGCGGGACACCGTGCGTAGGCGTCCCGTCCGGGAAACGCGGGACGCCGTGCATGGGCGTGCCGTCCGGGAAACGCGGGACGCCGTGTGCGGGAGTCCCGTCCGGGAAGCGTGGCGCTCCGCCGGCCTGTGTTCCGTATCCCGCCGTTCCGTACGTCGGAGGAGTCCCGTAACCCTGGGTCGGGCCCTGCTGCGGCGGAGGCGCGGGCGTCCGGCGCGGGGCCGGGCCGTTCGTCTGCCGCGGTCTGCCCGCCTGTCCGGATCCTGACGAATCGCCCGGCGCCGAACGGCCTTCCCGTACGGCGCTCTTGTCCGCGGTGTCGCCCTTCGGGGCGGGTCCGCGGCGGCTGTGGCGTCCCACGTCGCGCCTCAGCCCCTCATGTTCTCGGTGGTGGTCTCCCCGCCGGTGTCGGCGGGTGAGCCCGGAGCGCCTTGCGCGCCCGGCTCACCAGTATCCCCCTGATCCGCCGAATCCGTTGTATCCGCGAGGAGTTCACGGAAGGCGAGGGCCACCGTCCCGGGGTATTCCATCATCGCGACGTGCCCCGCGTCCGGGATCGTCACCAGCCGGCAGTCCCGGAAGGCGCGCGCCGACCGCTGGGCCATGCGGAAGCCGACGAGCTGGTCCCGGCCGCCGTAGACGAGCAGGGTGGGCGCGAGCACCCGCTCGGCCTGGCGCCACAGTCCGTGCTGGCCGCCCAGCGTGTACGCGTTGACGAGC
This sequence comes from Streptomyces sp. NPDC059787, assembly GCF_042732315.1. Lineage (NCBI taxonomy): Bacteria > Bacillati > Actinomycetota > Actinomycetes > Kitasatosporales > Streptomycetaceae > Streptomyces > Streptomyces sp. NPDC059787. Next base: position 108,374 of record NZ_JBHWHX010000021.1, on the reverse strand, counting down.
CCCCGCGCGGAGCGCGCCATCGCGTCCCAGAAGTACGGCAGCCGCATCCGCCGCTCCATCTCCTGTACGGCGTTGCGGAACCCCTCCGGCGACACCCGCGCGGGGTCGCCGTAGCAGAGCCGCAGCACGCCTCGGACGCGCTGTTCCGCCGTCCACTCGCGGGTGATCCGGGTGAACAGCGGTGCGATGCCGGGCACCGCCAGCAGTCCCGTGGGGACGGCGGTGCGCTGCACCCGCAATTCCGGCAGGGCGGGTGACACGAGCGTGAGGGTGCGGACGAGGTCGGGGCGTACGGCGGCGACACGGGTCGAGACCGCGCCGCCGAGCGAGTTGCCGAAGAGGTGCACCGGGCCGCGGCCGGTCGCGTCGAGATAACGGATCACCGCGCGTGCGTGCGCGGTGATGGAGTAGTCGCCGTCGTCCGGGGGCGGGGAGTCGCCGAAGCCCGGCAGGTCGACGGCCTCGCTGTCGACGACGTCGTCCAGCAGCGGCATGAGCGCCGACCAGTTCAGCGAGGAACCACCCAGTCCGTGGACGTGGAGGGCGGGGGGCAGCCCCTCCCGCGCGGGCGGCCGGGACCGTACCGACAGGGTGATCCCGGGCAGCTCCACCGACCTGAGCCGTTCGCCCTCCGCGACCCTGACCGCCGCCACCTCGGGAAGCACGTTTGCGGGCGGCACGGACGGCAGGTCGGTCGAAGACATGCGGCAATGTTACGAGACGATCACGTACTGGCTCATGTGTTCGCCGTCACAGGCCGCCACAAGGGCACAGGAGGGCTCCGCGCCGCCACGAGGGGCGGATCCCGCCGTGCGCTCCCTGTCACGCACCGGTCGCGGATCGCATAGCGTCCGGATCGGGTGTCTCCTAGGCTCGTAGGGAGGGCACCCGCATGGAGCCCCCGCAGTCCTCGGGGGCGTTCGCAGCAGATGTTCGCAGGAAGGGAGCCCGGCATGGCCGTAGATCCGACCGACCCCGAGACGTTCGTGGAGGACGAGGACGCCCGTGAGGGCGAGGAGTTCGACGTCGAGGCGCCCGAGGTCGACGCGGCCGAGCAGCACGCGGAGGTGAAGCCGGACCGCGACGACCCGATGACCGGCGTCGATCCCGACCGCGCCAACGAGGCGGACCTGATGGAGCAGGCCAGGATCGTCTCCCTCGACGAGGACGACTACCGGTGACGAGCGCACCGACGAGGACCGTCGTCGAGCAGTGAGGAGGAAACTTCTTGCCCGCTCTGACAGCTTTTGAAACCGTCCGTATGGCTTTCACCGCCGTCCGGTCCATGAAATTCTGCGCTCTCACCGCGCACACCACGGTTACCGAAAAGTACGATGGCGGCGCGGCTCACACCGCACGTGGACGACAATGGGAGGCGGCGTGACAGCCATCGAGCAGACAGACGCGGTACGCCCGAGGGGTACACGCCTGCCACGCCGTGCCCGACGGAACCAGCTGCTGGGCGCCGCCCAGGAAGTCTTCGTCGCGCAGGGCTATCACGCGGCCGCGATGGACGACATCGCCGAGCGCGCGGGCGTCAGCAAGCCGGTGCTCTACCAGCACTTCCCGGGCAAGCTCGATCTGTATCTCGCCCTGCTGGACCAGCACTGCGAGGCCCTGATCCAGTCGGTGCGCCACGCGCTGGCGTCGACGTCGGACAACAAGCAGCGCGTACGGGCGACCATGGACGCCTACTTCACGTACGTCGAGGACGACGGCGGCGCGTTCCGCCTGGTCTTCGAGTCGGACCTGACGAACGAGCCCGCCGTGCGCGAGCGCGTCGACAAGGTGACCAACGAGTGCGCGGAGGCGATCTGCGACGTGATCGCCGAGGACACCGGGCTGTCGCGGGCCGAGTCGATGCTGCTCGCCTCGGGGCTCGGCGGTCTCGCCCAGGTGGTGGCGCGGTCCTGGTTGCACAGTGACCGCAGCGTGCCGCGCGACCAGGCGGTGCAGCTGCTGGCCTCGCTGGCCTGGCGGGGCATCGCGGGATTCCCGCTGCACGGCAACGAACAGCACCACTGAGGAAGGCGGGCGGACGCCGACGGCCGTTTGTTCCCGTCGACTGTTCGCTCCTGGCGTTGCCGGGCGCAGCGTGTACGTCCCCTCACCGGGCTAATGTGTGCTGGTACGGCGCGGAAAGTCGCGCACTTCACTGACCGTCGGAGGGACATAGCCGTGGAGGTCAAGATCGGCGTGCAGCACGCGCCCCGCGAGATCGTTCTGGAGAGCGGTCAGAGCGCCGAGGAGGTCGAGCGCGTGGTGGCCGAGGCGCTGGCCGGGAAGTCGCAGCTGCTGAGCCTCGTGGACGAGCACGGCCGCAAGATCCTGGTCCCGGCCGACCGTCTCGCCTACGTCGAGATCGGCGAGCCGGCCCCGCGCAAGGTGGGCTTCGGCGCGCTGTAGGCGCGACCGGCAGTCGAGTGGTCGTGTGAAGGGCCCGGTGGTACGAGACCGCCGGGCCCTTCGCGTGTTCACGGACGGCGCACAGGTCCCCCACAAGGGAGGATTGGGTTCCGCAGGTCAGGGGTAAACCGGGCTACGACCGATGTGAGCAGGCCGGCCATGTGGGAGGGACCCCGACATGCTCTTGGAAGCGCTCAGCTCCGCGATCCTCGGCCTGGCTCTGGCGTGGGTGGCCGTCCGCCGCCTGCCGCATCGTCTTCCCGCCCGCGCCCTGGTCCTGCCGACCGGTGTGGCCGGTGCGCTGTTCGGCGCCTTCCTCATGCACACCGCGCTGGACGCCGGCAGCCTGCTGACGGTGCTGCTCGGGGCGGTGATCGTGTCCGTGGCGTCGCTGTCGCTGCTGCTGCGGCCGGCGGGAAGACTGCGCCGGTCGGCGACCGCGTGACCGGTCGCCGGTGGCGGCGCCGGGGGTGAACCGGTCCGGGGCGGCGCCCCGAGGCGTCGGCCGGACGCTGCCCGGGCTCGTGGGCCCCGGCGCCCTCCTCCGTCTTGCGGCACCCGTGCGACCGGAACCTGCTCGGCTTGACCGTGGTGCCGCAGGGGCGTCCCCGTGGCTCCACGTCCCGCGTCGCCCGGGCGGCCGGACGTTCTCTCGCCCCCGCCGCCCCTTCCCGTCCCGTCCCCGGGGGCTCCGCCCCCGGACCCCGGTGCGCGGTTCCCCGCGCCCCTTCGGGTCCAGGCCTACGCCGCCAGTCCCAGTGCCGCCATGCGCTTGGTGTGGGCCTCGGTGATGCGGGAGAACATCTTGCCGACCTCGGCGAGGTCGAAGCCGTCCGCGACGCCGCCCACGAGCATGGTCGACAGCGCGTCCCGGTCGGCGACCACCCGCTGGGACTGCGACAGCGCCTCGCCCATCAGCCGCCGCGCCCACAGCGCGAGCCGTCCGCCCACGCGCGGGTCCGCGTCGATCGCGGCGCGCACCTTCTCGACGGCGAAGCCGCCGTGGCCGGTGTCGTCGAGCACGGCCAGCACCAGGGCGCGCGTGTCGGAGTCCAGGCGGGCCGCGACCTCGCGGTAGAAGTCGCTGGCGATGGAGTCGCCGACGTACGCCTTGACCAGCCCCTCCAGCCAGTCGGAGGGCGCCGTCTGCTTGTGGAAACCGTCGTACGCGGCGACGAACGGCTCCATCGCGAGCGTCGGTTCCTCGCCGATCCCGGCGAGCCGGTCGCGCAGCCGCTCGAAGTGGTGGAACTCGGCCGACGCCATCTTCGCCAGCTCCGCCTTGTCCGCCAGCGTGGGCGCCAGCTTGGCGTCCTCCGCGAGCCGCTCGAACGCCGCCAGCTCGCCGTACGCGAGCGCGCCGAGCAGATCCACGACGGCGGCCCGGTACTGGGGATCGGCGGAGGCGGCCGCCCAGTCCATGGCGGCGACGCCGGTGGGTCCGGCGGAGGTGTCGGGGGTGTCCGCGGCGTTGTCAGGCTTGTCAGAGCTCGTCATGAAGCGCACAATAGCCCGCTCGCCACGCCCCGGAAGGCCCCGCTCAATCAGTGTGACGACGACTACGTGACCAAATCGGCCATGGCGTGTGCGCGAATCCGGGGTATGGTGGTAATGCGCCTGCTGAGCACTCTGACGTACTCGACAGGCCGCATGTATGAGGATGCCCGGTCGGAGGCCCGATCGGCTCCGCCCCGACAGCCCTCCTTGCCGTACGCCACACTGCGTGCGGGTTCCGGAGGGGGACCCTCAGCGGTACGAGCGCTCGAGCGTCGGCAGTGGTCCCGTGCCCTACGGCATCGCCCGTAAGGCAGCCGACGTCCCCGGCACGGTCCCGACACGACCCCCGCGCTCGCCTCGCACCGCGCACACAGAAGAGGCAGCACCCTGACTACGACGTTCCGAGAGCTCGGAATCCTTCCCGAGACCGCCGAGGCCCTGGAGGCCGTCGGCATCATCACCCCCTTCCCCATCCAGGAGATGACGCTCCCCGTGGCCCTGTCGGGCACGGACGTCATCGGCCAGGCCAAGACCGGCACCGGAAAGACGCTCGGCTTCGGCCTTCCGCTCCTCGAGCGCGTCACCGTCCCCGCGGATGTCGAGGCCGGCCGCGCGAAGCCCGAGGACCTCACCGACGCGCCGCAGGCGCTGATCGTCGTCCCCACGCGCGAGCTGTGCACGCAGGTCACCAACGACCTGCTCACCGCCGGCAAGGTGCGCAATGTGCGCGTCACCGCGATCTACGGCGGCCGGGCCTACGAGCCGCAGGTCGAGGCCCTGAAGAAGGGCGTCGACGTGGTCGTCGGCACCCCGGGCCGGCTGCTCGACCTCGCCGGGCAGAGGAAGCTCGACCTCAAGCACGTGAAGGCCCTCGTCCTCGACGAGGCCGACGAGATGCTCGACCTCGGCTTCCTGCCCGACGTCGAGAAGATCATCAACTTCCTTCCGGTCAAGCGCCAGACCATGCTGTTCTCGGCCACCATGCCGGGCGCGGTGATCGGTCTGGCCCGGCGCTACATGTCGCAGCCGACGCACATCAACGCCACGTCTCCGGACGACGAGGGCGCGACGGTCGCGAACACCACGCAGTTCGTCTACCGCGCGCACAACATGGACAAGCCCGAGATGGTCGCGCGGATACTGCAGGCCGACGGCCGGGGCCTGGCCATGGTCTTCTGCCGTACCAAGCGCACCGCCGCCGATCTCGCCGACCAGCTCAAGCAGCGCGGCTTCGCCTCCGGCGCGGTCCACGGCGACCTCGGCCAGGGCGCCCGTGAGCAGGCGCTGCGCGCGTTCCGCAACGGCAAGGTGGACGTGCTCGTCTGCACCGACGTCGCCGCCCGCGGCATCGACGTCGAGGGCGTGACGCACGTCATCAACTACCAGTCCCCCGAGGACGAGAAGACGTACCTGCACCGCATCGGCCGCACCGGCCGCGCGGGGGCGAAGGGCACGGCGATCACGCTGGTCGACTGGGACGACATCCCGCGCTGGCAGCTGATCAACAAGGCGCTGGACCTGGGCTTCGGCGACCCGTCGGAGACGTACTCCACCTCCCCGCACCTGTTCTCGGACCTCGGCATTCCCGAGGGCACCAAGGGCGTCCTGCCGCGCTCGGAGCGTACGCGCGCCGGGCTGGACGCGGAGGAGCTGGAGGACCTGGGCGAGCCGGGCGGGCGTGGACCGCGCGGGCGCGGTGGCCGGGACGGGCGCGACGGCTCCCGTTCCGCCGAGCGCGAGACCTCGACCCGTACGCCGCGGCGCCGCCGCCGTACGCGGGGCGGTGCGACGCTGGACGAGGCCGCGCAGCAGCCCGTGGGCCCGGCCGCCGAAGGCGCCGGCGAGGCGGAGGCCGACACGGCCGCCCGCACCCCGCGCCGCCGTCGCCGTACGCGCGGCGGAGTCACGGCCGGGGCGGCGACCGCGGTGGAGGCGGCGGAGTCCGCCGTCGACACGGCGGAGGGCACGGTGGCGGAGGCCGCCACGGTTCCCGCGAAGCCGCGCCGCCGCCGGACGCGCCGAGGCGCGGCGGACACGGCGACGGCCGTCGTCACCCCGGTGGCCGAGGAGACCACGGCAGCCGTGGCGGCCCCGGTCGTCACGGAAGCCCCGGTCGTCACGGAGCCCGAGGCTCCGGTCACCGAACCGCGCCGTCGCCGCACCCGCAAGACCGCGGAGACCGCGGCGGTGGACACGGCGGAGGCGATCACCGAGCCGGTCGAGGCGACGGAGCCCAAGCCGCGCCGCACGCGCAAGACGGCGGCCAAGGCCGAGGCCGCGGTCGGCACCGCCGAAGGCAGCACCGAGCAGGCCGAGGCGACCGAGACCAAGCCCCGCCGCACGCAGAAGACCGCGGCCAAGAAGGCCGAGACCGTGGCCGACACGGTCGAGGGTGGCACCGAGCCGGTCGAGGAAGCCAAGCCCCGCCGTACCCGCAAGACCGCGGCCAAGAAGGCCGAGCCTGCGCTCGACACCGCCGAGAGCAGCACCGAGGCGGCCGAGGCGACGGAAGCCAAGCCCCGCCGCACGCGGAAGACCGCGGCCAA
>NZ_JBHWHX010000021.1:71124-101825 GCF_042732315.1 Streptomyces sp. NPDC059787 | reverse complement strand
CGAGGCGGCCGAGGCGACGGAAGCCAAGCCCCGCCGCACGCGGAAGACCGCGGCCAAGAAGGCCGAGACCGTGGCCGACACGGTCGAGGGTGGCATCGAGCCGGTCGAGGAAGCCAAGCCCCGCCGCACCCGCAAGACCGCGACCAAGGCCGAGCCTGCGCTCGACACCGCCGAAGCCGTCGAGGCCAAGCCGCGTCGTCGGACCCGTAAGGTCGCCGAGCCGGAGCCGGCCGTCGCCGTCGAGATTCCGGCGCAGGCGGTTCCGGAGGCCGAGGCGGCGGAGACCAAGCCGCGCCGTACGCGGAAGACCGCGGCCAAGAAGGCCGAGGCCGTCGCCGAGGACACCGAGGCCACGCCCCGGCGTCGTACCCGCAAGGTCGCCGAGATTCCGGCGCAGGCCACGGACGAGGCGAAGCCCAAGGTCCGGCGGACCCGCAAGACGGCAGCCGCCGCGGAGTCCGCGGAAGGCTGACGCGACGAACCGACGGCCCGGTCCCACATCCGTGGGGCCGGGCCGTCGGCGTGTCCGCCACCCGCTACCCTCACCCCCGTGACCAGCCACTCCCCCTCCGCCCGCGCCCGCCGACTCCGTACCCCACGCGGGGAGTTCGCCGTCGTGGACGTGCCACCGGCCGCCGGAGTCACGGCGCGGGGGGTCGCGTTGCTGCTGCCCGGATACACCGGCAGCAAGGAGGACTTCGCGCTGGTGCACGAACCGCTCGCCGCGCGCGGCTACCGCACCGTCGCCGTGGACGGGCGGGGTCAGTACGAGTCGGACGGGCCCGCGGACGACGAATCCGCTTACACACAGGACGAGTTGGCGCGGGACGTCCTCGCGCAGGCGAACGCGGTCGGTGCCCCCGTGCACCTCGTCGGGCACTCGTTCGGCGGTCAGATCGCCCGCGCCGCCGTCCTCCTCGACCGCTCCCCCTTCCGCTCGCTCACGCTCGTCTCCTCCGGCCCCGCACGGATCTCCGTCTCCCAGGAGCAGCGTGTGAAGCTGCTGCGGGACGCGCTCGCGGTGATGTCGATGGCGGAGTGCTGGGAGGCGATCCTGGCCATGGGACCGCCCGAGGAGGTGGGCGGTCCGGCGCGCGGGCTCGGCGGTCAGGAGCACCTGCGCAGCCGCTGGTTGCGCACCAGGCCCGCACAACTGCTCGCCACCGGCCGCCAGTTGTGCGCCGAACCGGACCGGGTCGCTGAACTGGCCGCCGTACCGCTGCCGTTCCATGTCCTGTCGGGGGCGCGCGACGACACCTGGCCGGTGTCGGACCTCGACGAGATGGCCCTTCGTCTCAAGGCGCACCGCACCGTCGTGGACGGGGCCGAGCACTCACCCGCCGCCGACCGTCCCGCACCGACCGCCCGCGCCCTCGCCGACTTCTGGGACGGGCTCGCGGCCACCCCTTAGTACTGCGCCTGCAAGTGGTCCCAGAACCCGTCGCGCAGAGCACGCCGCAGGTCCGCCTGGCCGCGCAGGGAGTACTGCAGCAGCCCCTCCGCCTCCACCAGCAGATCCTGGTCGACGGATCCGGGCAGATAGGGGTGGCCGGGGAGCAGCTCCACCAGCGTGTCCCGGCCCCGCGCGGCCAGCCACTTCGCGGCGATCTGCGCGCCGACGAACCGGACGTCCTCACGGGCGGGCCGGCCCGTCGCGGGTTCGTACGCCGCTGCCGCGCGCCGGGAGACGTACGGCTTGAAGAAGTCCAGGTCGAGCGTGCGCTGGCTGTCGACCTCCCAGAGCAGCGGCTCGGCCTGGTTGCGGCCCTCGGGCGCCTCGATGCCCCAGAGGTGGACCCGGGCGCCGTACCCCTGGGCCGCCTCGACCGCCGAGACGAGGTCCTCGTCGCCGCCGAGCAGGGCCGCGTCGCTGATGGCGCGGTGCCGGGCCAGTGACTCCAGGTCGCTGCGGATCAGGGAGTCGACGCCCTTCTGCTGGTTGTTGGCGTTGAGGTTGCCGAGGCGGACCTTGACGTCCGGGAGTTCGGCGATGGACTGTTGTTCGGCGGTGTGGATGCGGCGTCTGGCCCCGTCGTACCAGTAGACCCGCAGCAGCCTGCTGTCCGCGAAGATGGTGCGGGCGCGGTCGATGAGCGCGTCGATGAGTCCCTCGGCGTCGAGGTCGAAGGCCCGGCGGTCCTCCGTCCCGGCCACGAGCCGCCCCGCGGCGGCGTACAGGTAGCCCGCGTCGACGAAGATCGCGTGGGTCGAGGGCGTCTTCGCCACCTCGGCGAGCATGCGCTGGAGCAGCTCGTTGGTGCGGTCGATACGGGCGTGCAGAGCCGCGAGGTCTTCGTTCATCGCCTCCATTGTCCCGGTGGTCACGCTACGAACACAACCGGTCCCGGTCGGTCTCCTTCGAAACCCTTACTGGTCAGTATTTAGTCGTTCGAAAAATTTCTTTAGCGTAGGGAATGTTTGCATCACGCATCCCGTTGAACCCTTCATGGAACACGGGCCCGACCGGCCCGTGCGCCGCCCCACCGAGTAGTTCTCCTCCAGGAGGATGACCAGACGAAGGGAGAAGCCCCTTGCGCTTCGAAATCATGCGACTCGACGACGTCGACGGCACGCCCGTGGACACCACCGTCGTGGACGCCGCCTCCGTCAACCGCATCGTTCAGCAGGCCGCCGCCATCGGGCAGCGCCTGTGGATCCGCCCGGCCGACACCCCGGCCTCATAACGCGCAGCACGCGGGAGACCGGCCGCACGGGCCGGGTCCTCGAGTACGTACGTCACGGAGCCCCCCGTACCGCCGTCGGTACGGGGGGCTCCGCGCGTCCGGCGCCGGGTTCAGCCGCCCCGGACCACCTGGGTGACACCGTTGATGATCTGCTGCACGGCGATCGCGGAGAGCATCATGCCGGCCAGGCGCGTCACCAGCACCACGCCGCCGTCCTTGATGACCCGGATGATCAGCAGCGAGTACCGCATCACCAGCCACAGCACGACATGGATGGCGAGGATCGCCGACCACACCGAGACCTGCCCGCCGACGCCGTCGGCCTTCTGCACGGCGAGGATGACCGACACGATCGCACCGGGCCCCGCCAGCAGCGGCATCCCCAGCGGGACCAGCGCGACGTTGACGTCCTTGGTCTGCTTGGGTTCGTCGGTCTTGCCGGTGAGCAGGTCCAGCGCGATCAGCAGGAGCAGCAGCCCGCCCGCGATCATCAGCGCGGGCACCGACACGTGCAGGTAGGCGAGGATCTGGTGGCCGAGCAGCCCGAACACGGTGATCACACCACCGGCCACGCAGACGGCCTGGAAGGCCATCCGCTTCTGCATCTTGGCGGGCCGGCCGGCGGTCAGGGCGAGGAAGATCGGGGTGATCCCGGGGGGATCCATGATGACGAAAAGGGTCAGGAAGAGAGAGCCGAAGACGGCGACGTCGAGCATGACAGCCTTGCTGAGGAACGAGTGAGAAGGGTGCGGGGAGGCGGGAGGCCTCAGGCTCCGCCGGTCCCCGGCACCGGGAACGCCCCGGTCGCGCGCCGCGTGATCTCGCCGTACACCTCGGGGTCCGTCATGAACTCGCCGAGGACGCAGGTCTTCCGGCTGCCGTGGTAGTCGCTGGAGCCGGTCACCAGGAGCCCCAGTTCCTTGGCGAGGCCGCGCAGCCGCGCCCGGGTCTCCGGGTCGTGGTCCATGTGGTCGACCTCGATGCCGTCGAGGCCGGCCTCGGCCAGCTCGGCGATCGCGGACTCCGGCACGGTCCTGCCCCGCTTGCTCGCGGCGGGGTGCGCGAAGACGGCGACCCCGCCCGCGTTCTTGACCAGCCGCAGGGCCTCGAAGGGGTCGGTCTCGTGCTTCTCCATGTGGGCCCGGCCGCCGTCGGCCAGCCACTCCTGGGTGAACGCGTCGCTCACGGTGGGCACGACACCCAGTTCGACGAGTGCGCTGGCCACGTGCGGGCGGCCCACCGAACCGTCGCCGGCGATCCGCGCCACCTGCTCCCAGGTGACCGGCACGCCCAGCGCGTTCAGCTTGGCGATCATGCCCTGGGCCCGCGGCACCCGGTCGTCCCGGACCAGCTCGCGCTCGGCGAGCAGTGCGGGCTCCTCGGGGTCGAAGAGGTAGGCCAGCATGTGCATGCTGACGCCGTCGAGCCGGCAGGAGAGTTCCGCTCCGGGGACCAGCGTGAGCCCCGCCGGGAGCACGGAGAGCGCCTCCGCGTGCCCGCGGGTGGTGTCGTGGTCGGTCAGCGCGATGACGTCGAGACCGGCGGCGGCCGCCTTGCGGACCAGCTCGGCCGGCGTGTCCGTACCGTCGGACGCGGTGGAGTGGGTGTGCAGATCGATACGCACGACGCATTACTCCAAGCGGTGACGGACGGACGGGGACGCTCCAGGATAACCGGATTTTCGCACGTCCCCTGTCACACCCGAACCCGCTGTGCGCCCCCTACCGGCCCGCTGTGCGGCATCCATGCCTCCCGGGCGTCCGCACCTCCAGACGTCCGCACCTCCAGGCATCCACGCCTCCAGGCGCCTACGCCTCCAGCAAGCGCGGTGACAGCGCACCGCAGGGCACCAGCTCCACCTCGGCGCCCGCTTCCCGCAGGTCGGCGAGGACCAGTTCGTCGTACATCAGCAGCCCGGACTGCTCCGGCCACACCACCGCCCACAGCCACATCCCGAGCGCCTCGCCCGCGAAGACGGCGCGGTCGTCCGGTGTCTTGGCGACGTGCCAGAGCGGGGTCGGGCGGCCGGCGGCCAGCACCTTGGCCTGGGGCGGCTTCTCGACGTTCATGTACGGCCCCGGGTCCGGACCGTCGACGCCCGCGTACCGCGCGCCGAGGCCCACGCCGAGCTCCTCGGCGACCAGGATGAGCTCACCCATGCCCCCGAGCGGCCCAGGACCGGTGCACGCGACGGCGGTCGCCCGGCCCCCGCCGCGGTCGTCGCCCGCGCTGGCCACGCCCGTGAACAGCCAGCCCACCGGCAGCGGCCACGGCATCCACACCGGCACCTTCGTGCGGTGCACGGCGACTTCGAGGGCCTCGACGCTCGGTGGTATCACGGGCTGCAGCGGGTGCACGGTGCCGTGCACAGCGCACTGCCAGGCATCCGAGAAGAGGCCGGGAGCCCTGACCCGGCCACCACACTTCGGGCAACTGGGTTCGCCCCTCATAGGGCCCCACGGTCCTACCCCGGCCGCGCCACGTCAAGGACGATCACCCGTCCGGGCGGAACCGGCCACGCGAGGAATTAGATGTACGTTGCATTAATTAGCTTAGCTAAGCTATCGTGTGTACACGTCAGCCAACCGCCCCATGTCCGGGATTGGAGCACCCATGGACGACCCCCACGACTCCTTCGATACGGGATCGGGCGGCATCCTCCGCCAGCCGAAGTCCGTGTGGGCGACGGCCGGCGCGTCCGTCGTCGCCTTCATGGGGATCGGGCTCGTCGACCCGATCCTGCCCTCCATCGCCAAGGGCCTCGACGCCACCGCCGGGCAGGTCTCCCTGCTCTTCACCTCGTACTTCCTCATCACCGCGCTCGCGATGCTGGTGACCGGCTTCGTCTCCAGCCGCATCGGCGGGCGGAAGACCCTGCTGCTCGGACTCGCGCTCGTCGTGGTCTTCGCCGGACTGTCCGGCACCTCGGGATCGGTCGGCGAGCTGGTCGGCTTCCGGGCCGGCTGGGGCCTCGGCAACGCGCTGTTCGTCTCCACGGCCCTCGCGGTCATCGTCGGCGCGGCGGCCGGGGGCAGCGCGGCGGCCATCCTGCTGTACGAGTCCGCCCTCGGCCTCGGCATGGCCTGCGGACCGCTGGTGGGCGCGCTGCTCGGCGACGCGAGCTGGCGCTACCCGTTCTTCGGTACGGCCGCCCTGATGGCGGTCGGCTTCCTGTGCATCGCGGTGTTCCTGAAGGAGCAGCCGAAGCCGGCCCGCAGGACCTCGCTGCTCGACCCGCTCAGGGCGCTCGGACACGGCGGACTGGCGTCCGCGGCGGTCTCGGCGTTCTTCTACAACTACACGTTCTTCACCGTGCTGGCCTTCACGCCGTTCGTGCTGAACATGTCCCCGTACCGGTCGGGCGCGGTGTTCTTCGCCTGGGGCGTGCTGCTCGCCGTCTTCTCGGTGCTCGTGGCACCCCGGCTGCAGAAGCGGTTCGGCTCACTGAAGGTGCTGGGCGGCTCGCTGGTGCTGCTCGCGGTGGACGTGCTCGTCCTCGGCTACGGCGACCACACCACGGCCGTCGTCTGCACCGTCCTGTCCGGCGCCCTCATCGGTGTGAACAACACGGTCTACACCGAGCTGGCGCTCGGGGTGTCGGACGCGCCCCGGCCGGTGGCGAGCGCCGGCTACAACTTCGTGCGCTGGTTCGCGGCGGCCGCCGCGCCCTTCTTCGCGCCGAAGATCGAGGAGTGGACCGACGTCCACGTCCCGTTCGTGGTCGCGGCGGTCACGGCGGCACTGGGCGCGCTGGTGGTCGTCGTACGGCGCCGGGCGCTCAGCCTCCCCCACTCTCGGCCCCGCTCGAGCGGGGGGACCCCCACCGCCGAGGAACCGCGCCCGCGCCACGCCACCGAGGACGGTGTCACCGTCCTCGCCAACTGACCGGCCTCCGACGGTCGTCGGTGACCTCGCTCACTCCAGCGGCACGGACCCGCGGGACGGATCCCGAAGGTCCGTGCCCTGGTTCAGCCAGCGCTCCTGGAGGGCCTGGGCGCCGTGCACCCGCTTCCAGGCGGCCTCGTTCGGGGTCATCGGCAGCAGCGGCAGGAACCGTACGGGGTCCAGGGGCTCGTCGAGCTCCAGGTCCTCCACCAGGCCGCCCGGCTCGGCGACCAGCACCGAGGTGAACGGGGCGCCGGGCCACAGCGGTTCACCCACGTCCAGCGAGGCGCCGGGGGCCACGACCACTCCCTCGACCTGCGGGGACGCGGCGAGCACGGCGAGCGGGCGGAGCACCTTGTCGGTGTCGGCGACACCGCCCCGGACGGACAGCACCAGCTCGACGCGCGGTCCCTTGACCGGGTCCGCGATCACCGCCGTGGGGTCGGCCATGGGCTGCGCGGACATGCCGAGGGTGGCGTAGCGCACGAGGTCGCCCTCGTGGAAGCGCAGCACCTCGATGCGGTCCGTGCCCAGGAAGGTGACCGCCGCGCGGGCGTCCGGTTCGCCCAGCGTCGTACGCAACCGGGCCTCGACCAGAGGAAGAACATCAGCCATGCGGCGAGCATAGAACTCGTCAGTACCGGGCAAAGCAGAGCCTTGACATGGCAGTCGGCTGATACGCTTGGCCGGTGGTTCGGGCAGCACGCAGAAGCGTCCGATCGTCCCGAACGCCTTGACGCTCCCCGTTCAGAGGGGGGAATCCCCCAAGGGGATTGTGGATCGTCCCTCACGGGGGACCGGCCGGAGGAGGTGGGGCTGGCATGGACCGAAGTCGACCGTGCAGTAGCACCCGCTCTTCCGCCCGCTGATGTAGCTGCTCCTGTCTGGCTCCCGCCTTTCGTCCGCGCGTCTTCATCGGAAGAGCACTTCGTTTCGTTCTGCCTGATCTGCCCCAGTAGCTGTATCAGCGACGAAGCTCGCCACCGCGACGGTGCGGTGCTCCCCGCTTTGTGGACGCGCCAAACATCCGCAGTCCAGGACGTCCTCATTCCGGGTTGTTCCACCCGTCGTTCCGGCGCCTTTCGTTGCCTGCCCGCGAAGGAGCCCGTCATGTCGATGATCCGCGACCTGCGCGCCGTGGTCCGTCCCTCCTCCCGCATCTCGCTGCGCAAGGAGAGCGGCCCGTACGACGCCACCCGTGACCCCGCGACGACCACCGCCGTCGTCGACTGCGCCGTCTACCGCGACGGCCGCCGCCTCGTCACCGAGGGCGGCCCGCTCACCCCGCACGAGGCGATGCGGCTGGTGCGCCGCGACGGAGGCTTCGTGTGGATCGGTCTGCACGAGCCGAACGAGGCCGAATTCGCCGGGATCGCGCGGGAGTTCGGGTTGCACCCACTGGCCGTGGAGGACGCCGTCCAGGCCCACCAGCGGCCCAAGCTGGAGCGCTACGACGACTCCCTGTTCACGGTCTTCAAGACCGTCCACTACATCGACCACGACGAGCTCTCCGCCAGCAGCGAGGTCGTCGAGACCGGTGAGGTGATGTGCTTCACCGGCCGGGACTTCTTCATCACCGTCCGGCACGGCGGGCAGGGCTCCCTGCGGGCCCTGCGGCACCGCCTCCAGGACGACCCCGAGCTGCTGGCCAAGGGCCCCTCGGCGGTGCTGCACGCCATCGCCGACCATGTGGTGGACGGCTACATCGCGGTGGCCGACGCGGTGCAGGACGACATCGACGAGGTCGAGACGGAGGTGTTCTCGCCGGGCCGCAAGGGCACCCCGCGCGGCACCGACGCCGGGCGGATCTACCAACTCAAGCGTGAGGTACTGGAGTTCAAGCGGGCCGTGTCGCCGCTGCTGCGGCCGATGCAGTTGCTGAGCGAGCGGCCGATGCGGCTGATCGACCCGGACATCCAGAAGTACTTCCGGGACGTGGCCGACCACCTGGCCCGGGTGCAGGAGCAGGTCATCGGCTTCGACGAACTGCTGAACTCCATCCTCCAGGCCAACCTCGCCCAGGCGTCCGTGGCGCAGAACGAGGACATGCGGAAGATCACCTCGTGGGCCGCGATCGTCGCCGTACCGACGATGGTGTGCGGGGTGTACGGGATGAACTTCGACTACATGCCGGAGACCCACTGGAGGTACGGCTATCCGGTGATCCTCAGTGTCACGGTGGCCATCTGTCTGGGCATCCACCGCACGCTGAAGCGCAACGGCTGGCTCTGAGCACCCCGGGAGCGCCTGGATAGGCTGGCCCCATGACAAGTGCGCTGCTCGACCGGGCCCTCATCGAGGAGGCCACGAAGAAGTCCGGCCTCGTCTGGGTCGAGGGGCCCGGCGCCCCGGCCCGCGCGCTGTGGCACGTGTGGCACGAGGGCGCCGCGTGCGTGGTCGGCGACGGGCCCGGGGAGCAGCCGCTGCCGGGGCTGGCCGACGGCGTGTCCGCCGAGGTGACGGTCCGCAGCAAGGACAAGGGCGGCCGGCTGGTCTCCTGGACGGCGACGGTCGTGGAACTGCCGTCGGGTTCCGAGGAGTGGGCGGCGGCGGTCGCCGAGCTCAAGGGCAAGCGGCTCAACGCGCCCGACGGCGAGGCGATGACCGGGCGCTGGGCCCGTGAGTGCCGCGTCCTGCGCCTGGAGCCGACCGGGGCGACGGCCCCGCTCCCCGACGGCTCCCTGGCCGAGGCCCCCCTGCCGACGCCGGTGACGACCCGGCGCCCCGTCCCGGCGGGGCTGCCCCGGCTGCTGCTCAGGAACAAGAAGAAGAAGCGGCAGGCCTAGGACGTCGGAAGCTGTTTGCCGTAGTCGAGGGTTTCGTCCTCGGCCGGTTCCTTCAGGTCGAAGTCGGTGCCCCAGGACGAGAAGGTGAGGGTGCCCGCCTTGCCGGCGCGTACCAGGCGCACCGGGTACGGCTTGCCCTCAAGTGAGACGTCCAGGGTGCCGCCGGAGCCCTCGTCGCCGGTGACGCGGATGGTGCGTACGCCCGACTGCTCGTGGTGGCCGTCCGTGGCCAGTTCGCCGTGCAGGGTCAGCAGACCGTCGAGGAGGACGTTTTTGTCCGTGAAGCCGATGAACTTCTTGTATGACGGATCGTCCTGCGGCACCTTCACATACTTCTCGGCGAGCTTGCCGGCCGCCGCCGCGTCCGCCTTGCCGTCGTCCTCCTTGCCGTCCTCGTGACCCCAGAACTCGGCACCGGCCTTCAGGTACAGCTCGTCGTCGACCCGCAGCAGGCGAAACGTCTCCCCCTCGGTGGTGACCGAGCCGACTCCGCCCTCCTCCTTCAGCCGCATGTCCAGCGTGTACGTGCGTCCGCTGGTGACCACGGTGCCGTGCAGCCGTACCGTGCCGACCGACTCGGCGGCCTTCTGGGACCTGCTCCGGATCTGGTCGGCGGAGAGTCTGCCGACACCGTTGGTGCCCTCGTTCGGATCCTCGGAGCATCCCGTGAGCGCCGTCCCCGTCACGAGCAGCGCGCACACGGCGCCGGCCAGCACGGCCCTGCGGGAACGGCCCCGGTAGATCGGAATCACAGGTGGGCTGCCTCTCTGACGGGGGACCTGAACGGCGTACCGCAGAGTACCGGGGCCGGACGAACCGAACGGAGCCAGTCCGTCCGGACCGGTCGCCGGCGCACGGATGATCGGTACGGGCTAGCCTGAAGCCCATCCGAGCGGGCAATCCGGATAACAGACGCAGCAGGCATTACACGGCAACGAAAGACCCCGCACGGGAAGGAGTGGCGGCCATGGCAGGGGGCGCCCCCCGGTTCTTCGTCTCGCACGTCTCCGGTGTCGCCGTCTTCGATCCGGCCGGCGACCAGGTGGGACGCGCGCGCGACCTGGTCGTCGTCCTGCGACCGGGCCGGCGTCCGCCGCGACTGCTCGGCATGGTGGTCGAACTCTCCACCCGCCGCCGTATCTTCCTGCCCATGAACCGGGTGACCGCGGTGCAGTCCGGCCAGGTCATCACGACCGGGGTGCTCAACGTGCGGCGCTTCGAGCAGCGGCCCACCGAGCGGCTCGTCTTCGGTGAGCTGCTCGACCGGCGGGTGACGCTCGTGGAGAGCGGCGAGGAGGTCACCGTCCTCGACCTGTCGGTGCACCAGCTCCCGGCCCGCCGCGAGTGGGAGATCGACCGGGTCTTCGTGCGCAAGGGGAAGAAGGGCGGCGCGTTCCGGCGCGGCAAGGGCGAGGCGCTGACCGTCGAGTGGTCGGCCGTCACCGGGTTCTCCCTGGAGGAGCAGGGGCAGGGCGCCGAGAACCTGCTCGCCACCTTCGAACAGCTCCGCCCCGCCGACCTCGCCAACGTCCTGCACCACCTCTCCCCCAAACGGCGCGCGGAGGTGGCCGCCGCCCTCGACGACGACCGGCTCGCCGACGTACTGGAGGAGCTGCCCGAGGACGACCAGATCGAGATCCTCGGCAAGCTGAAGGAGGAGCGCGCCGCCGACGTCCTGGAGGCCATGGACCCCGACGACGCGGCCGACCTGCTGGGCGAGCTGCCCGAGGCGGACAAGGAGCGGC
The DNA here is from genome assembly GCF_042732315.1 of Streptomyces sp. NPDC059787. Taxonomy (NCBI): domain Bacteria; kingdom Bacillati; phylum Actinomycetota; class Actinomycetes; order Kitasatosporales; family Streptomycetaceae; genus Streptomyces; species Streptomyces sp. NPDC059787. The sequence goes on along the minus strand of NZ_JBHWHX010000021.1, from coordinate 90,725 downwards.
TGCTGAGCCTGATGCAGCCCTCCGACGCGGCCGACATGCGGCGCCTGATGTCGTACGAGGAGCACACGGCGGGCGGTCTGATGACGACCGAGCCGATCGTGCTGCGGCCCGACGCGACCGTCGCGGACGCCCTCGCCCGCATCCGCGCGCCGGACCTCTCCCCCGCGCACGCCGCACAGGTCTACGTCTGCCGCCCGCCCGAGGAGACGCCCACCGGCAAGTACCTGGGCACGGTCCACTTCCAGCGCCTGCTGCGCGACCCCCCGTACACGCTGGTCGGCTCGATCCTCGACGACGACCTCCAGCCCCTGGACCCGGACGCGGCGCTGCCCGTGGTCGCCGGGTTCTTCGCCACGTACGACATGGTGGCGGCGCCCGTGGTCGACGAGGCGGGGTCGCTGCTGGGCGCGGTGACGGTGGACGACGTACTGGACCACATGCTGCCCGACGACTGGCGGGAGACCGAGTTCCACCTCGGCGAGGACGAGGACGAGGGGGTGGTGACCGATGGCTCCTGAGCGCGACGGCGTGCGCGAGCGCGTGCCGGTGGGCGCCACGGCCGCCGGACGGCCGCGCACGCCCCGTCTGGACCAGCCGCGCCCTCCCAGGCGCCGCATCCTGCCCGAGTGGGACCCGGAGGCCTTCGGGCGGCTCTCGGAGAGCGTCGCGCGGTTCCTGGGCACCGGGCGGTTCATCGTCTGGATGACGTTCGTCATCATCCTGTGGGTGGTGTGGAACGTGTCCGCGCCGAAGGAGCTGCGCTTCGACGAGTACCCGTTCATCTTCCTGACCCTGATGCTGTCGCTCCAGGCCTCCTACGCGGCTCCGCTGATCCTGCTCGCGCAGAACAGGCAGGACGACCGGGACCGGGTCAACCTGGAGCAGGACCGCAAGCAGAACGAGCGGTCGATCGCGGACACCGAGTACCTGACCCGGGAGATCGCCGCCCTGCGGATCGGGCTCGGGGAGGTGGCCACGCGGGACTGGATCCGCTCGGAGCTCCAGGACATGGTCAAGGAACTGGAGGGACGGCAGAACGGGCACAAGGACCATCAGGGTTCTTTCCCGGCGATGCGGGCGGAACACCCGCCCGGACGTGACGCAGACGACCACTGACGTACTTACCGGCGGGTGTACCCGGCGCCGTACCATCGTCCGTATGGCTACGGAAGACGCGGTGCGCGAGGCACTGGCGACGGTGAACGACCCCGAGATCAACCGGCCCATCACCGAACTCGGCATGGTCAAATCGGTGGAGATCGGCGCGGACGGGGCGGTCGCGGTCACCGTGTACCTGACGGTCTCCGGCTGTCCCATGCGGGACACGATCACGCAGCGCGTGACGGACGCGGTCTCCCGGGTCGAGGGCGTCACCCGGGTCGACGTGACGCTGGACGTCATGAGCGACGAGCAGCGCAAGGAGCTGGCGACCGCGCTGCGCGGCGGCCAGACCGAGCGCGAGGTGCCCTTCGCCAAGCCGGGCAGCCTGACCCGGGTCTACGCGGTCGCGTCCGGCAAGGGCGGCGTCGGCAAGTCGTCGGTGACGGTGAACCTGGCGGCGGCGATGGCGGCCGACGGGCTGAAGGTCGGTGTCGTGGACGCCGACATCTACGGCCACTCGGTGCCGCGCATGCTGGGTGCGGACGGGCGTCCCACCCAGGTCGAGAACATGATCATGCCGCCGTCGGCGAACGGCGTGAAGGTCATCTCCATCGGCATGTTCACCCCGGGCAACGCGCCCGTGGTGTGGCGCGGTCCGATGCTGCACCGCGCGCTCCAGCAGTTCCTGGCGGACGTGTACTGGGGCGACCTGGACGTGCTGCTCCTGGACCTGCCGCCCGGCACCGGTGACATCGCGATCTCCGTCGCCCAGCTCGTGCCGAACGCCGAGATCCTCGTCGTCACCACGCCCCAGCAGGCGGCGGCCGAGGTGGCCGAGCGGGCGGGCTCCATCGCCGTGCAGACGCACCAGAAGATCGTCGGCGTGGTCGAGAACATGTCCGGCCTGCCCTGCCCGCACTGCGGCGAGATGGTCGACGTGTTCGGTACGGGCGGCGGCCAGACGGTCGCCGACGGCCTCACCCGTACGACCGGTGCGAACGTGCCGGTGCTCGGCGCCATCCCGATCGACGTCCGGCTGCGCGAGGGCGGCGACGAGGGCAAGCCCGTGGTGCTGTCCGACCCGGACTCCCCGGCGGGCTCGGCGCTCCGCTCGATCGCCGGCAAGCTGGGCGGGCGGCAGCGGGGCCTGTCGGGCATGTCCCTGGGGCTCACCCCGCGCAACAAGTTCTGAGGGTTCTCACGCGCAAGGGCGCCGTCCGGTACCGGATGGCGCCCTTCCGTGCGTCTGCCCGCTCAGGCGTCGTACGCGGTGATGTCCTTGACCACGGCGAAGCCGAGGCCGTACGCGCTCATGCCCCTGCCGTACGCGCCCACGTGCACGCCCGCCTGCGTGGAGCCCGCGAGCACCCAGCCGAACTCGGACTCCCGGTAGTGGAACGGCGTCGGTACCCCGTCCACGGGCAGGGAGAGCGTCGACCAGTCCTCGCCCTCCAGGTCGTCCGCGAGGACCCAGGCGGTCTCCGTCTGCTGGTCCAGCCAGTCGTCGCGCAGCGAGTGGTCCATCTGGCCGGGCCAGGTGAAGGACAGCAGCCCCACCCCGGCGAGCCAGGCGGCGGAGGAGACCGAGGTGGCCTCCAGCAGACCGGTGCCGTCGGCGCTGCGGCGCACCGGGTTGGCGGCCACGGTCACCACGACCGCGAACTTCTCCTTGGTCTCCTGGTCGGTCCCGGCCGTGTACTCGCTGCGCACCGAGGGCTCGTCGCCGTGCCCGACCGATCCGTGCTCGACGGCCCCGTCGGCCGCCAGTCCGACCTGCATCAGCCAGCGCTGCCCCGTGAAGGCCTCGTCGAGGCCGTACCAGGGGAAGGGCGCACGCAGATAGCCGTCGACGGCACGCCGGGCGGAGGGAACGGGTTCTCCGTCCTCCGCGGCCGGCGCCTGCGCGACTGCCGAACTCGTCGTCTCCATGTGGCCGGACGCCTCCTCGCTCTCGTCGGACCGGGCGGCCCGCCCCCCTTCGGGCGTACTCGTCCGTTCCGCACAACAACTCGGCAGCATAGCCACCTTGACGCCACGGGCCGGGAAACCGCCCGGCGCGTGGGCCGCGCGGACGCCCTGATCAGGCCGTGCGGGGCCCGGCTGGAGTATGAGACACGTCACGTACGCGGGGGCGTACGACCCGGCGCCGGACGGCTCAGGTGGCGTCCGCGTCGAAGGGCGGGCGGGCGTCGGCCGACGGCGTCTCGGGCTTCTTGGTCATGTCCACACGGCCGCCGGAGGGGGGCGTGGCGGACGACGAGGAGTCGGTGTCGCGGCCGTGGACGGCGTCCGTGACCTCGGCCATCTCCTTCTTCAGGTCGAAGCCGTTACGGATCTCCTTGAGCCCCAGGTCGTCGTTGTCCAGCTGCTTGCGGATGAACGCCTTGGGGTTGAGGTCCTCGAACTCGAAGTCCTTGAACTCCGGGCCGAGTTCCTGCCGGATGTCCTGCTTGGCGCTCTCCGAGAAGTCCCGGATCTTCCGGATCGTGCGCGTCACGTCCTGGATGACCTTGGGGAGCTTGTCCGGACCGAAGACGAGCACGGCGAGGACGATGAGCGTCACCAGCTCGAGCGGTCCTATGTCATTGAACACCTGAAGCTCCTCGCGATGCCTTCGGTCCTCGGCCCTCGGGGCGGCCTGCGGTCTTCCGTGGTCCGGGCCGGGTCCACGGTACCCGGCCACCCCGTGCGTCCGGTACCGTCCCAGGGCTCATCCGCCTCAGTCGCCCTCCGAGGAACCGAGCGTCAGGGTGACCGTCCGCTCCTCGCCGTCCCGCTCCAGGGTGAGTTCGAGGCGGTCGCCGGGGCGGTGGGCGCGGGTCTTGACGATCAGTTCCTCACCGGAGTGGACGCGCCGGCCGTCGACCTCGGTGATGACGTCGCCGGCCTTGATCCCGGCCTTGGCGCCGGGGCCGCCGGTGCTGACCGGGGGGCCGCTGTCGCTGCCCTTCTCCGCGACACGGGCGCCGTCGCCGCCGTACTGCATGTCGAGGGTGATGCCGATCACCGGGTGGGTCGCCTTCCCCGTGTTGATCAGCTCCTCGGCGACGCGCTTGCCCTGGTTGATGGGTATGGCGAAGCCGAGTCCTATGGAGCCGGCCTGGCCGGCGTCCGGGTCGGCGCCGCCGCCGGCGGAGCGGATGGCCGAGTTGATGCCGATCACCCGGGCCCTGGCGTCGAGCAGGGGGCCACCGGAGTTGCCGGGGTTGATCGGCGCGTCGGTCTGCAGGGCGTCGACGTACGACACGTCGCTGCCGTCGCCCTCCTCGCCGCCGGCGGTGATGGGCCGCTCCCTGGCACTGATGATGCCGGAGGTGACGGTGCCGGCCAGGTCGAAGGGGGCGCCGATGGCGACGACGGGGTCGCCGACCCGCACGTTGTCGGAGTTGCCGAGGGGCAGGGGGGTGAGTCCGCCGACGCCCTTCACCTTCACGACGGCGAGGTCGTAGCCGCTGTCCCGGCCCACGACGGTGGCTTCGGCGGTGTCGCCGCTGTGGAAGGTGACGGTGATCTCGCCGTCGTCCCCGGCGGGTTCGACGACGTGGTCGTTGGTGAGGATGTGGCCGCGCCCGTCGAGCACGAAGCCGGTGCCGGTGCCGGCCTCACCGGCACCGCTGACGTGCAGGGTGACGACGCTGGGCAGTGCCTGTGCGGCGATTCCGGCGACGCTGCCGGGGTCGCGCTCCGCCGTCTCCTTGCCGGCCTGCGGCAGCTCCACGGTGCCCACGCCGCCGTTGCGCTCCAGATACGTGCCGATGATCCCGCCGATGCCGCCGGACACGAGCGCGAGCAGCAACGCGGCCCCGATCAGCGCCCGCCGGGCCCGCCGGCGCTTCTGCTTCTCACCGACCACGGTGGGTCCGGCCTGCTGCAACGGCGCGGCAGCGGCGGCAGCCGCCCAGGGGTCGTAACGCCCCCAGGGGTCGGCGTCCGGGGCGTCCTGGGCCGGGGGCACCCGACTGTCCGGGTGCGCTTGCGCGGGGATGACGGGGGCCGTGGGGGCACCGGGCGGCGCCATGTCCGTCACGGTGGGCGCACCGTGCGGTGCGGACGTGCCGTGCGGGGCTGTGCCCGGGCCCGAGGGAGGTGCCGGGGGTGCGCCCTGCGGCGCGGGACCGGTGTGGGGCGTCGTGTCCGGGGGCGTGGGAGGCGCCGCGAGCGCCATCCCGTGCGCGGGTGTCGTCGCCGGGTGCTGTACGGGCGGGGCGGGTGCCCAGGGGCCCGGTTCGCCGTACGGCGGGGTGCTGTAGGGATCGGGGTCGTGCAGGGGCCTCTGCTGCCCGGGGGCGGAGGGCTCGAAAGCCACCGGCGACGGGTCGGAGACCGCGGGTGCGGGGACGGCCGGGGACGCGGAGCCGACGGAGGTGCCGGACGCTCCGGGGGCTGGAACGGCCGGGGGCGGGGACCCGACAGGGGTGTCGGTCTCCGCGGGGGAGGCACTGGGGGCCGGGACGGCCGGGGACACGCCCCCGGCGGAGGTGCCGGACACGCCGGGGGCCGGAACGGACGAGGACGCGTCCTCGGCGGGCTCGTCGGGGGCGTCGGTCCCGGCGGTGGAGGCATCGGGGGCCGGGGGTGGTGTGTCGGAGGTCACAGGGTCGGGGGCCGGTTCGAGAGGTCGGCCCCCGGAGCCCTCGGGCCGCAGGGGGCGGTCCAGTTCGTAGTCGCCCTCGTGGTCGTCGCCGGCGGCGGCCGGCTCGCGGTGCGGGCGGGCCAGTTCGAAGTCGCCGTCATGTCCCTCGGGACGCGTGGTCGGCTCCTCCCCCGGTGGGCCCGGCTTCCCCTCGTTCATGCTCTCCCCACGGCTGGACACGGCACCGCGCGACGGCGGTGGCCGCGAAACTACAGGCTCGGCACCCGGCTGGGCCTGGGCGCGCCCCCTGGATTCAACCAGGTTCGCGCGCCCCCGCGCACCGAACGGTTCAGCGGGACGTGGGCGTGGGAGCCGGTGTCGTGCCCGCGGTGAGGAGGCCGGGATCCTTGAGCCCGGCGGAGACGGCCCACGCGGTCAGGGTGAGCGGCGGGGTCGAGGTGAGCGGTCGTATCAGCGGGGACACGGCCGTCGCACCGCCCGTCATCGGCGTGCCCGGCGTGGGGTGGCGCTCCGTCGGCGCCGGGATGCCGGGCAGCAGCGGCGCGGAGACCGCGGTCGGGGCGACCGGGGTGTCCGCGGGCGCGCTCTGACCCGTCAGCTGGCCCAGCAGCGGTCCCGCGCCGCGACGCCGCTGGGACTCGGGCACCGCCGCACCCGTGCCCTGTGTGCGCATCGGCGTGACATTGCTGCCCTTGCCCGCGCCGCGCGCCTCCGTGTCGGTGGGCGTGCCCGTGGCGGTGACCCCGCCGAGCGCGATCGCGGCCAGCGACACCGCCCCGGCGGCGACGAACGCGAACCGCAGCCCGCGGGAGGACGGCCGGTCGCTCTCGTGGCGGCTGACGTCATGGACGGCGAAGCCCCGGCCGCCCGCGGCGGCCGGCAGCGCGCCTCCGTGCCGCCGGTCGGGCGCGTAGGCGAACTCGAAGCGCTCGCCCCGTCTGGTCCCGAAGACCCCGGAGCTCCCGCCGAACCGTCCCGGCGTGCCACCCGGCAGCCCTCCGCCGCCCAGCGGTGAGCCGCCGTCGCCGGGATCGCCCCCGGCCGGCAGCCCCTGGAGGCGGGCCAGGAAGCTCTCGGAGGGCGGCGGGGGGGCCGCCTGCGCGAACACGTTCTTCAGACGGCGCTGCGCGTCCACCTCCGCCTTGCACTTCGCGCAGGTGGCGACGTGCGCCAGTACGCGCTCGCGCGCGTCATGACCGAGCTCTCCGTCCACCAGGGCGGAGAGTCGGTCTCCCAGGTGCTGCTCTGCGAGGTGTCCCTCGGAAGACTTCGGCTGTGAACCGCTCACGCGCTCGCGCCTCCTCCTCCCAGTGCGGGAACACGCGGCACGAAGGAGCGGCGCTCCGCGCGCGCCTTGGGCGAGCGGTGCGCGAGGGCCTTGCGCAGCTGGGAACGGCCGCGGTGGATCCGGGACCGGACGGTGCCGAGCTTGACGCCCAGGGTGGCCGCGATCTCCTCGTACGACAGTCCTTCGATGTCGCACAGGACGACGGCGGCGCGGAACTCGGGGGCGAGGGTGTCGAGGGCCTGCTGGACGTCCGCGTCGAAGTGGGCGTCGTTGAACACCTGCTGCGGCGTCGGCTCCTTGCTGGGCAGCCGCTCGGCCGCGTCGTCGCCCAGCGCGTCGAAGCGGATGCGCTGCTTGCGGCGGACCATGTCCAGGAACAGGTTGGTGGTGATGCGGTGCAGCCAGCCCTCGAAGGTGCCCGGCGTGTACGTCGACAGGGAGCGGAAGACGCGGACGAAGACCTCCTGGGTGAGGTCCTCGGCGTCGTGCTGGTTGCCGGTGAGGCGGTAGGCGAGCCGGTAGACCCGGCCGCTGTGCATGCTGACGATCTCCTCCCAGGTGGGCGGAGTCCACGCCTGCCCGTCCGCGTCGGTGGAGAAAGTCGCGGTCTGGGCCGGGTCGCCGGCGCGGTCATGGTCAGCAGCGGTGTTGTTCACGGATTTCGGCCTGCCCGCCGATCCGAGGAAGCGCCACAGCACTCCTGCGCGATCCACAGGCGCAGCCGCACCTCCCCTATCGGCTCTGGTGGTGTCCAGTGGAGCCCCTACCATAGCCACCTCGCCCGTTAGCTCCGGATAAGCGGTTTTACGAGAATTTGATCTGGGCTGCCACGGCTCGTACGGCTGCGTCAGCACTTGCTCGGCGTCCTCGTCCACTCCCTGCCCCCCGTCACAGCACACGCCACTTGCTCATCCCTTTAAACGACCGGTCCCATCTGCGGGTTCCCGACGCCAACGGATACAGTCACGCCGAGGCTTCCACGGGGACAGGAGAGGGTCATTACCGCCAACCGGCAGACGAGCTGGGCGTTCGCCGACGCCTATGTCGCCGAGGACGAAGCACTGCACTGGGCCCGTGACCGGGCCCGTGACGCGGGGCTGCGCTCGGTGTCGCCCGGTACGGGCGCGGCGCTGCGGTTGCTCGCCGCCAGCGTGGACGCCAAGGCGGTCGCGGAGATCGGCACCGGTTGCGGGGTCTCCGGGATCCACCTGCTGCACGGGATGCGGCCGGACGGGGTACTGACCACGGTCGACCAGGAGCCGGAGCACCAGCAGTCCGCCCGCCAGGCGTTCCGCGACGCCGGTTTCGCCGGGAACAGGGCCCGTTTCATCCCGGGCCGCGCGCTGGACGTCCTGCCCCGCCTCGCGGACGCCGGCTACGACCTGGTCTTCTGCGACGGCGACCGGCAGGAGTACCAGGACTATCTCGCCGAATCGTTGCGTCTGCTGCGCCCGGGAGGCCTGGTCGCCTTCGAAGGGCTCTTCGCGAACGGACGCACGGTGGACTCCGGACCGCAGCCCACGGAGGTGCTGCGCCTGCGGGAGCTGGTGCGGACCGTACGCGAGAGCACGGAACTGGTGTCGTCGCTGCTGCCGGTGGGGGACGGGCTGCTCTGCGCCGTCAAGCGGTGACCGGCGGACCCGGCCCGCGCGCCCTTTCGCCCGTACGCGAAACAGCCGCCCCGGCACCGCGTGCGGCGCCGGGGCGGCTGAAAGGGTATGGTCGCTTGCGCGTCAGCCGACGACCTTCTTGAGGGCGTCGCCGAGCGCGTCGGCCTCGTCCGGGGTCAGCTCGACGACGAGCCGACCGCCGCCTTCGAGCGGAACGCGCATGACGATGCCCCGCCCCTCCTTGGTCACCTCGAGCGGGCCATCACCCGTCCGCGGCTTCATGGCCGCCATGCTCGTTCCCCTTCCTGAAACCCAGCTAAACCGTCTGAGCCGACGGCCCACTGAAGGGCACCTGCGGTCCTTGAAGCAGGACACACGCCACCGGCATCGAACACATTGCTTCCAGGCCATTATCCCGCATGGCGGGACCCGATGACCAACATCGGTCGGCATCGCTTGAGCAACGCGCGCGAGCAAAACCACTCAATTCGGCGATGTGACTGCGATACTGCGCCACCGCACGCACGTCCGGTGATCGGAAACGGACCGGATTCGTTTGACGCAGGTCACACGTCGGCCGCCCGCCACGGCCGGTGATCTCCGTCATGCTGTCCTGCAGACGGGGACGTACCGGCCGGTAGGTCCCGAGCCGCCACACGGAGGGATACGCCATGGCCGACACCGTGCTCTACGAGGTGAGCGACGGACTCGCGGCGATCACGCTCAACCGCCCGCAGGCGATGAACGCGCTGAACGTCGCGGCGAAGGTCGCCCTCCGGGACGCGGTCCGGTCCGCCGCGGACGACGACGCCGTACGGGCCGTGCTGCTGACCGCGGCCGGGGACCGGGCGTTCTGCGTCGGACAGGACCTCAAGGAGCACATCGGGCTGCTGATCGAGGACCGGGAGACCGGTTCGGGACAGACGATGAGCACGGTGCGCGAGCACTACAACCCGATCGTGAAGGCGATCGCCGGGGCCGCGAAGCCGGTGGTCGCGGCGGTGAACGGGGTCGCGGCGGGCGCCGGCTTCGGCTTCGCGCTGGCCGCGGACTACCGGATCGTCGCGGACACGGCGGCGTTCAACACCTCGTTCGCCGGGGTCGCGCTGACCGCGGACTCCGGGATCTCCTGGACGCTGCCGCGCGTGATCGGCCCCGGGCGCGCCACCGACCTGCTGCTCTTCCCGCGCAGCATCTCCGCGCAGGAGGCGTACGAGCTGGGCATCGCCAACCGGCTGGTCCCGGCGGCGGAGTTGCGCGCGGAGGCGGAGAAGGTGGCGCGGGCGCTGGCCGAGGGGCCGACGGTGGCGTACGCGGCACTGAAGGAGTCCGTGGCGTACGGGCTGAGCCACTCGTTGGAGGAGGCCCTGGAGAAGGAGGACGAGCTCCAGACCCGGGCGGGCTCCTCGGAGGACCACGCGATCGCGGTGCGGGCGTTCGTGAACAAGGAGAAGCCGAAGTATCTGGGCCGGTGAGCTTCCGGTGAGCTCGGGGCTGCGGCTGCGCTGTGGTTGATCGCGCCCACGCGGCGGAGCCGCACATCGGCACAGCCCCGCGCCCCTTACGGGGCGCTTCTGCTCACGCATGTCTCCAAGTGGTCGTCGACCAGGCCGCAGGCCTGCATCAGGGCGTACGCCGTGGTCGGGCCGACGAAGCGCAGGCCCCGTTTCTTCAGGGCCTTGGACAGGGCCGTCGACTCCGGGGTCACCGCGGGGACGTCGGCCAGGGTCTTCGGTGCCGGGCGGCCGGCCGGGTCGGGGGCGTGGGACCAGATCAGGGCGTCCAGGTCACCGGGCGCCCACCCGGCCAGCTCGCGCGCGTTGGCGAGGGTCGCGTCGATCTTGGCGCGGTTGCGGATGATGCCCGTGTCGGCCAGCAGGCGCTCGCGGTCGGTGTCGGTGAACTCCGCGACCGTGGCGATCTCGAAGCCGGCGAAGGCGGCGCGGAAGCCGGGGCGGCGCCGCAGGATGGTGATCCAGGACAGGCCCGACTGGAACGCCTCCAGGCTGAGGCGTTCGAAGAGGGCGTCGTCGCCGTGGACCGGGCGGCCCCACTCCTCGTCGTGGTAGGTCACATAGTCCGGGGTGGACAGGGCCCAGGGGCAGCGCGGGAGGCCGTCCGAGCCCGTGGGAGCGGCTGCTTCGTCGCTCACGGCTGCTCGTCCTCGTGGTGCGGGGCCGGCTTGTCCAGGGAGGTGCGGGCCGCGGCGGCGCGGGCGCCGGCCAGCGCGGACTCCAGGTCGGCGATCCGGTCGTCGCGCTCGGCGAGTTCCGCGCCGAGGCGGCCGAGGGCGTCGTCCACGTCGGCCATGCGGTAGCCGCGGGCGGCGAGCGGGAAGCGCAGGCCGTCCACGTCCGCGCGGTTGACCGGCCGGTCGGGCGGCAGGGCGTCCCGCAGGCGCTCGGGGGCCGCCTCGGGCAGCGGGGCGCTGTCGCCGCCGCCCACCACGGCGAGGGTCACCGCGGCGACCACGACGGCGAGCGCGACGACCAGGAACAGGAACATAACCATCGCCGGGGCCCCCACGGTCGGATGAGTCGGAGTCGGATGTGTGGCTCCGATCGTGCCATGCGAGTCTGGCAGTCGGGGCCGCCGGGCGTTCGAAAGGCGGCCCGGGCCGGGATCGTACGAGGAAGAGGTCACAGGGGATGCTCAGGCTGGGCAGGCGGGAATTCGCACCGCACGAGCGGGTCATCATGGCGATCGTGAACCGGACCCCGGACTCCTTCTACGACCGGGGCGCCACGTTCCGCGACGAGCCGGCGCTGATGCGGGTGGAGCAGGCGGTGGCGGAGGGCGCCGCGATCATCGACATCGGCGGGGTGAAGGCCGGGCCGGGCGAGGAGGTCACGGCCGAGGAGGAGGCGCGGCGGACGGTCGGCTTCGTCGCCGAGGTGCGGCGGCGCTTCCCGGACGTCGTGATCAGCGTGGACACCTGGCGGCACGAGGTGGGCGAGGCCGTGTGCGAGGCGGGCGCGGACGTACTGAACGACGCGTGGGGCGGGGTCGATCCGCGGCTCGCGGAGGTCGCCGCGCGGTACGGGGCGGGGCTGGTGTGCACCCACGCGGGTGGTGCCCAGCCGCGGACCCGGCCGCACCGGGTGACGTACGACGACGTCATGGCCGACATTCTCGACGTGACCGTGGGGCTGGCGGAGCGGGCGGTGTCGCTGGGGGTGCCCCGGGAGTCGGTGATGATCGATCCGGGGCACGACTTCGGGAAGAACACGCGGCACAGTCTCGAGGCGACGCGGCGGTTGGGGGAGATGGTCTCCACCGGGTGGTCGGTGCTTGTCTCCTTGTCCAACAAGGACTTCGTGGGGGAGACGCTGGACCGGCCGGTGAAGGAGCGGGTGGTGGGGACGTTGGCGACCACGGCGGTGTCCGCGTGGTTGGGGGCGCAGGTGTACCGGGTGCATGAGGTCGCCGAGACCCGGCAGGTGCTGGACATGGTGTCGGCGATCGCCGGGGAGCGGGAGCCGGCTGTTGCCCGGAGGGGGCTGGCGTAGAAGTTCTCGCCCCCGCCGCCCCTTCCCGCCCCCGGACCCCCGGCCTTTGCCCACCCAGCCACCCGACTCGGCACGTCAAAAAGGCGCCCCTCAGAAGACCTCTAGCGGCCCGCCTCCTTCGAGACCAGGGCCACCGCCTCCTCCACGTCGTCCGTGACGTGGAACAGCAGCAGGTCCTTCTCCGCCGCCTTGCCCTGGGCGACGACCGTGTGGCGGAGCCAGTCGACCAGGCCGCCCCAGTAGTCCGTGCCGAACAGGACGATGGGGAAGCGGGTGACCTTCTGGGTCTGGACGAGGGTCAGGGCCTCGAAGAGTTCGTCCAGGGTGCCGAGGCCGCCGGGCAGGACGACGAAGCCCTGGGCGTACTTGACGAACATCATCTTGCGGACGAAGAAGTACCGGAAGTTCAGGCCGATGTCGACGTAGGGGTTCAGCCCCTGCTCGAAGGGCAGTTCGATGCCCAGGCCGACCGACATCCCCTTCGCCTCGAGCGCGCCCTTGTTGGCCGCCTCCATGGCGCCCGGACCGCCGCCGGTGATCACCGCGAAGCCCGCGTCGACCAGGCCCCGGCCCAGCCGGACACCCGCCTCGTACTCCGCCGAGTCCACCGGTGTGCGCGCCGAGCCGAAGACGCTGATGGCGGGCGGGAGTTCGGCGAGCGTGCCGAAGCCCTCGATGAACTCCGACTGGATGCGCAGCACCCGCCAGGGGTCGGTGTGGACCCAGTCCGTGGGCGCCCGCTCGTCCAGCAGCCGCTGGTCGGTGGTGCTCGCCTGCACCTGGCCCCGCCGGCGGAGGACCGGCCCCAGGCGCTTCTCCTCCGGCGGCTGCTGCTTCCCCTCGGGGTTGCCGGTAGCCATGTACGCTCCCTCCGTCGTGCCAGTCGTTCCACCTCAGCGTAGATCCACACGGGTTACGTACGAGGGACCTGAGCATGTCCGGAACACAGCGGCGCAAACCCGGTCCGCGTCACGCCGTCAGCCAGGACCGCAGCCGCTCCTCCCCCGCGAGGATCTTCGCGGTGTCCACGCGCTCGTCCCGCTTGTGCGCCAGATGGGGGTTGCCGGGACCGTAGTTGACCGCCGGGATGCCCAGCGACGAGAAACGGGAGACGTCCGTCCAGCCGTACTTGGGCTGCGGGGTGCCGCCCACCGCCTCGATGAAGGCCGCCGCGGCCGGGTGGGACAGGCCGGGCAGCGCCGCGCCGCTGTGGTCGTCGACGACGAAGTCCGTCACCCCGCAGTCCGCGAAGACCTCACGGACATGGGCGAGGGCCTCCTCCTCGCTGCGGTCGGGGGCGTAGCGGAAGTTCACGCCGACGACGCATTCGTCGGGGATGACGTTGCCGGCCACTCCCCCGGAGATGCCGACCGCGTTCAGGCCCTCGCGGTACTCCAGTCCGTCGATCACCGGGTGGCGGGGTTCGTAGGCGGCCAGGCGGGCGAGGATCGGGGCGGCGGCGTGGATCGCGTTGGAGCCCATCCAGCTCCGCGCGGAGTGGGCGCGCTCACCGGTGGTCCTCAGCAGCACCCGCAGTGTGCCCTGGCAGCCGCCCTCCACCTGTCCGTCGGAGGGTTCGAGGAGCACCGCGAAGTCGCCCTCCAGCCACTCGGGGTGCGCCTCGGCCACGTGCTTCAGACCGTTGAGGTCGGCGGCGACCTCCTCGTTGTCGTAGAAGACGAAGGTCAGGTCGCGGTTGGGCGCGGGGACCGTGGCCGCGATGCGCAGCTGGACGGCCACGCCGGACTTCATGTCGCAGGTGCCGCAGCCCCACAGCACGCCGTCGCCGTCGAGCCGGGAGGGGACGTTGTCCGCGATCGGGACCGTGTCGATGTGGCCGGCGAGGATCACCCGCTCCGGGCGCCCCAGCCGCGTACGGGCCACGACGTTGTTTCCGTAGCGGTCGACCGTGAGGTGCGGCAGGGCGCGCAGCGCGTCCTCGATCGCGTCCGCGAGCGGCTTCTCGGTGCCGCTCTCGGAGGGGAAGTCGACGAGCTGCGCGGTCAGGCGCGCGGCGTCCAACGTGAGGTCAAGCGGGGTGTCGGCCATGCCGTCGACCCTAGCGCGCCGGGCGTTCGGACCACTGTCCGCACCTGGCTCACATGGAACCGTACTCTCCAGTACCTTGTACGCGTGCCAGAGCCGTCACTTCCTTCAAAGCGCACACGTCGCGGCCGTTTTCTCCGCTGGAGCGGGGGCCTCGTGGTGCTGTCCGCGGTCGCCGGATACGTCGTGGTGCAGTACGACACCGGCCGCACCGGCGCTCCGGGCTGCAAGGTCGTATCGGGCAAGGGCGACGGGGCGACGTACGAGTTCACGCCCGAGCAGGCGGTGAACGCGGCGACGATCACCGCCGTGGGCACCGCGCGCGAGCTGCCCGAGCGGGCGGTGACGATCGCGCTGGCGACCGCGCTGCAGGAGTCGGCGCTGCGCAACATCGAGCACGGCGACCGTGACTCGCTGGGCCTGTTCCAGCAGCGTCCCTCGCAGGGCTGGGGCACGCCGAAGGAGATCATGGACCCGGCGTACGCGGCGGAGAAGTTCTACGAGCACCTGGAGGAGGTGCCGGGTTACACCCGGCTGCCGCTCACCGTCGCCGCGCAGCGGGTGCAGCGCAGCGGCTTCCCGCAGGCGTACGCCAAGCACGAGCCGGACGCCGCGCTGCTGGCCGCCGCCCTCACCGGGCGCTCGGCGGCGACGCTGACCTGCGAGGGCCGTCCGGCGGTGACGCGGGCGGCGGGTGCGGACGCGGTGCGGGCGGCGCTGGCGCGGGACTTCGGGCGGGACGCGCTGGAGCCGGCCGGTGCGGAGGTGGGGGCTGCGCCCTCGCCCTCGCCCTCGGTGAGCGCTGCTCCGGTGGAATCCGACGGGGGGACCGTGCGGCTTCCGGTCACCGTCGAGGAGGGCGCCGATGCCGGGGCGCGTGGCTGGCAGCTGGCCCACTGGGCCGTGGCCAACGCCTCCGAGCTGCGCATAAAGCGGGTGTCGTACGCGGGGCGGGAGTGGACGGCCGGGCACACCGACAGCCGGTGGCGGCCGGTGGACGGCAAGAACGCGGAGGGCTCGGGGTCCACGGACGGTGCGGGGGCCGTGACCATCACGACGATGCCGTAGCGCGACCGCGCGGGAGTACGACCGTGCAGGCGTGCGGGGAGTCACCCGCAGGCGTCATGTACGGCCGATAATGCGACGCATTGCCAACTCTTTGCGTTGCCCCGCCGCAACCTTCCCGGCGGTCGGACGGTAGTCACGGCGTCAGCGTTCTCTCCCGTCGAAGGAGCACCATGTCCCTCCCCCTGACCCGTCGGATCGCCCGTGCCGCGCTGCTCGTTGCCGCGGGAGCGGCCGCCGGGGTCGGCGCGGCCGGTTCCGCCAGTGCGGCCCCGGAACTGCCGGCCGCGCCGAACCTCGGCGGGCTGACCGCTGTGGACGGGGCCGCCGGCGACACCGTGGACGACGTGACGAAGGACGTCACGAAGACCGCGGGTGGTGCCGACAAGATGGCGCCGGGCGCCGGTAAGACCGTGAAGAAGGCCGCCGGGTCCCTCACCAAGGGTGCGCCCGTGAAGGGGCTGCCGGTCGGCTGAGGACCGGCCTGTCACGACGACGGGGTCTGGGAGTTCCCAGGTCCCGTCGTTCGTGTCCGGCCCGGCTGTGGGCAGTCGTTCCGCAGGGCGGAACGGGTGGGCACAGCCCACAACGCCGGGCACCCGGTCGACAAGCACTCACCGTACCCACGGCCGGTCAGCCGGGCCGGGGCGTGCCCATCGCCAGGTCAGACGGCGAGTCTGGTCACTGCCGCGCGGACGCGTTCGTCCGTCGCGGTGAGGGCCACGCGGACGAAGTTCTCGCCCGCCGGGCCGTAGAAGTCGCCGGGGGCGACCAGGATGCCCCGGTCGGCGAGGTGGGCGACCGTGGTCCAGCAGGACTCGTCGCGGGTCGCCCACAGGTAGAGGCTGGCCTCGCTGTGCTCGATGCGGAGGCCGTGTCCCAGCAGGGCCTCGCGCAGGGCGGTGCGGCGGGCCGCGTAGCGCTCCCGCTGGACGCGGACGTGCTCGTCGTCGCCCAGGGCCGCGACCACGGCCGCCTGGGTCGGCGCGGAGGTCATCATCCCGCCGTGCTTGCGGATCTGCAGCAGCGGACCGAGGACCGCCGGGTCGCCGGCCAGGAACGCGGCGCGGTAACCGGCGAGGTTGGACCGCTTGGACAGGGAGTGGACCGAGACGATGCCGTCGTACGACCCGCCGTTGACGTCGGGGTGCAGCACCGAGACCGGGTCGGCCTCCCAGCCCAGCTCGATGTAGCACTCGTCGGAGAAGACGAGGACGCCGTGCTCGCGGGCCCAGGCGACGGTCCGGGTCAGCTCCTCCTTGGACAGCACCCGGCCCGTCGGGTTGGACGGGGAGTTCAGCCAGAGCAGCTTCAGGCCGGTCGGGTCCAGCTCGGTCGGATCGTCGTACGCCACGTGCTCCGCGCGGGCGAGACGGGCGCCGACCTCGTACGTCGGGTAGGCCAGGCGCGGGAAGGCGACCTTGTCGCCGGGGCCGAGTCCGAGCTGGGTGGGGAGCCAGGCGACCAGTTCCTTGGAGCCGACGATCGGCAGGACGTGGTGGTGGGTGACCCCGCGGGCGCCCAGCCGGTGCTCCGTCCAGCGGGTGAGCGCGTCACGCAGCTCCGGGGTGCCCCAGACCGTGGGATAGCCCGGTGAGTCCGCCGCGGCGATCAGGGCCTTCTGGATCGGCTCGGGCACCGGGTCGACGGGCGTGCCGACCGAGAGGTCGACGATGCCGTCGGGGTGCGCGGCGGCCGTCTTCTTGTACGGCTCCAGCTTGTCCCAGGGGAAGGTGGGCAGCCGGTCGGAGACTGCGGACACGGGTACGGGCTCACTTTCTGGTCCGGCGAACACCTCGGCCCCGTACGGCGATCGCGGGGATCGTGCCGTACGGGACCAGGACGGGCTACGCCTGCGGCGGCAGCGCGGCGATGAACGGGTGGTCCCGCTCGATCAGACCCAGCTTGCTGGCGCCGCCGGGCGAGCCGAGCTCGTCGAAGAACTCGACGTTCGCCTTGTAGTAGTCCTTCCACTCCTCCGGAGTGTCGTCCTCGTAGAAGATCGCCTCGACCGGGCAGACCGGCTCACAGGCACCACAGTCGACGCATTCGTCCGGGTGGATGTACAAGGACCGCTGGCCCTCGTAGATGCAGTCGACCGGGCACTCCTCGATGCACGCCTTGTCCTTCACGTCGACACAAGGCTGCGCGATGACGTAGGTCACGCTGTCGTTCCTCCTCGATAGGGCGCTGGCGGGCCTCCTCAGGCTCCGCCGCCTGGCGCGCGGGAGCGCGGCGTCGTCGATGCCCGCCCCTAGTATCTCCGTTCCTGGGCATGATCCGAACAGGAGGGGTGAACTGACCTGTGGAAATCTCTGCCGCCGGGCGCCTCGAGGTCCGTATCACCACTGCTGACGTGGGAAAACGGGTCTCCGTACGGAGCTTGATCGAACATGGTCCCTCGGGTGAGAAGTTCACCGACACGGTCGGTGTTCTCACATCATGGGACAACGGTGTGCTGCGGATCACAAAGAAGAGCGGGGAAAGTGTCCGCGTCGCGGAGTCCGCGCTGGTCGCGGGCAAGATCGTGCCGTCCGCACCGGCGCGTCGGCGCGGTCCCGCGGCCTCGTACGAGGAGCTGGCGCGGGTCTCCGCGCGGGCGTGGCGGCCCGTGGAGAGCGAGTGGCTGGGCGAGTGGGAGCTGCGCGCCGCGGTCGAGGAGGTGCCGCGTGACGGGGGTCCCCCCGGGCGTTCGGCTCCGGGGGAGCGTCCGTGGGGGGCGGTGGTCGGGCGACGGGCGGGCTTCACGCGGCGGGCCAACTCCGTACTGCCGCTCGGTGACCCGGGTGTGCCGCTCGACGACGCGCTGACGGCCGTACGCCGCTGGTACGCCGCGCGGGGGCTGCCCGCGTACGTGCAGACCGCGACCGGCGCCGAGGGGACGCAGGAACCGCTGTGCGCGGAGCTGGAGCGGCGGGGCTGGGTGCGGGAGGTGACCGCCGAGCTGTGGACGGGTCCGCTGGCACCGGTCGCCGACCTGGGCGGGGAGCCGTCCGGGGTCGTGCTGTCGCGGGAGGCCGACGAGGCGTGGCTGGCCCGGTATCGGCGCAAGGGGGCGAGCGAGGTGGCCCTGCGGGTGCTGGGGAGCGGGCCTTCCGTCTGGTTCGCGACCGTGCCCGGCGACGACGCGCCGGCCGCCATCGGGCGGTGTGTCGTGGACGGGCGGTGGGCCGGGTTCGCGGCGGTCGAGGTGGACCCGGCGCAGCGGCGGCGGGGGCTGGCGACGGCCGTGATGGCGGCGCTGGCCCGGCGGGCGCTGGACGAGGGCGCCTCGGCGGCCTGGCTCCAGGTCGAGGACGACAACGCGGGGGCGCGGGCGCTGTACCACCGCATGGGCTTCGCCGCGCACCACGCGTACCACCACCACCGCGCGCCGGAATCGTCGGCTCCGGCAGGTGAGGGAGCGCCGTGAGCGGGCACGAACCGGGTATGCGCGCTCCGCATCCCCCGTCGCCCGAGCGCTCCGCCGAACTGCGCCGGCGGTTCGCCGAGGAGGCCCGCTGCGAGCGGCCGGACCTGTCCACGCTGTGCCTGCTGGTCGGCGCGGAGGCGGACGGCACGCTGGACGAGGCGGGCATGGACACCGTGGAGGTGGAGCTGGACCGGCTGGCCGGTGAGCTGCCCTACCGGCCCGGCTCCCCGCGCGCGTGGGCGCAGGCGCTGCGGGAGCTGCTCGGCGAGCGGTACGGCTTCCACGGCGTTGCGGACGACTACCAGCGGCTGGAGTCGTCGCTGCTGCACGAGGTGCTGCGGCGGCGGCGCGGGCTGCCGATCCTGCTGTCGGTGGTGTGGATGGAGGTGGCCCGGCGGGCGGGGGCGCCGGTGTACGGGGTGGCGCTCCCCGGGCACTTCGTCGTCGGCTTCGGGGAGGCGGAGGGGCAGGTGCTCGCCGACCCCTTCGACGGGGGCCGGGTGCTGACCGGCGCCGACGCGGAGCTGCTGGTCACCGGGGCGACGGGGGCGCCGCTGGAGGCTTCGATGCTGACGCCGGCGGGGACGCCGGACGTCGTCCTGCGGATCCTGAACAACATCCGGGCGTGGTCGGCGGCGCGTCCCGAGCACTCGGGTGTGGGGCTGTGGGCGGTGGACCTGTCCCTGCTCCTCCCCTCGCACCCGGCGCGGCTGCGGTACGAGCGGGCGCAGCTGCTGGTGCGGCGCGGTGACTTCCAGGACGGTGCGCGGGAGCTGGAGGCGTACGCGGAGCTGGTGGCGGCGGTGGACGGGCCGGCGGCGGAACAGATCCGGGGTCAGGCGCAGGCGGCGCGGGCGCTGCTCAACTAGGAGGCGGGCGCCCCGGGTTACACCCGGCGCCCCCCACCCCCCGGGACCTGAGCTGGGGTTGGTGTACCTGTACGCGTACCGGGGGGGGTTTGTGGTGAGTTGCCGGC
>NZ_JBHWHX010000021.1:0-71114 GCF_042732315.1 Streptomyces sp. NPDC059787 | reverse complement strand
CTCTCTAATTTTGGGGGGTGCGGGGCCGGGGGGGGGGGCTCTTCTACCCGGGGGGGGGGGGCCGGGGCCCCCCCCGCGCCCCCCCGCCTCCGCGCGTCACGTCAGCTCGGGTTCGTCTCGATGACGGCGACGCGGTCGGTCTTGCTGGTCAGTGCCAGGCGGAGGGCGCCGTAGACGTCCTGGGGGGTGACCGGGGTCTTCTTGCCGTTGCCCCGGGTGATGAGGACGCCGTCGAACGCCTGGCCGTACAGCTCCTCCAAGGCCTTCAGGTCGGGCTTCTCCGCCAGCTTGCCGTTGACGGCCTGGACCCCGAGGAACTTCCACAGCGAGTTCTCGGGGCTCATCGGGACCGAGTGCGCCGCGTCGGTCTGCACGGTCACGATGTCCGACATCGCCGGCTCGGCGAACTCCTTCATCATCCGGTCGACCTCGGCCTTGGTGACCTTCGGCTGCTGGGCGGCCGTCGGGACGTTCACCGTGGCGGACTTCCCGGTCTCGACCTGGGTGCGGTACGCCTCCGTCACCACGTCGGCCGCCTTGGCGACGTCGATGCCCTGGCCGCCCTTGGGGTACACCGGGACGGCCTTGCCGGACTCGAACCTGATCGAGCCCTCGGTCACCGAGCCGGAGCCGCCGGCGGCGTTCTCCAGGGCGGCCTGCAGCTTCTCCTCGTCGACGGGCATGACCGGCTCGACGACGCGCTCGTTGCCGATGAGGGAGCCGATGACGTTGACCGGGTTGTAGTCGCTGCCGGCGGCCCCGCCGACGGTGGCGTCGGTGTCGAACTGCAGACCCGCGTTGTCCGGCTCCAGTTCGACGGTCTTGCCGTCGACCGACAGCTTCAGCGGCTGGTTCAGCCGGTCGTCGAGGGCCCCGTCGAGCTTCTTGACGGCCTCGTCGCGGGTGCCGCCGCCGATGTCGACGCCGAGCACGGTGGTGCCCTTCGGGACGTCGGAGCGGTTCATCAGCAGTCCGGCGCCGTAGGCGACACCGGCGAGGAAGACCACGCAGCCGCAGAGCAGGACGAGCTTGTTGCGCCCCTTCTTCTTCGCCGGCTTCGAGGAGCTCGCCGGGGGCGTGGAGACCGGCTCGGGCAGTTTCGGGGGCGTGTGCGTCCGGGGGCCGTCGGCCGGGGCGCCGGGGGCGTTGAAGTCCGCGCCCGGCGGGACGACCGGGATGCCGCTGGTGACGGTGTGCCCGGAGACGTTGTCGTGGCGGGGGCCGTAGCCCGGGGTGCCGGGCTGGGCGGGCCGCTGCGGGGTGAGGATCGCGGTGTCGTCGCTCAGACCGCCGCCGGGGACGCCGGGGCTGCCGCCCTGGTCGGCGAAGCCTGCGGGGGCGCCCTGGGACGCCTGGGCACCGGGGCGCGCGGGGGCGCCCCGGCCCGTCTGACCCGCCTGACCGGACTGACCGGACTGGGCACCGGGGCGGACCGGGAGGGCGGGGAGGCCCGAACCGCCGGGAACGGCGGGAGCGCCGGAGCCCTTGCCCGCCTGGCGGGCGACCGGACTCGAGCCGGTCGCCGGTCCGGTGGTCGGGCCCGCGGGACCCTGCGGGCCGCGCTGACCGGACTGGGGAGTGCGGGGAGCCTCGTCCGTGAAGAACGGCAGGTCGTCGCGGCGCGGCTCGTCACCGTGTCCCGCGCCCGGGCGCGCGCCGGGGCCCGCCGGCCCGGCGGCCAGCGCCTCGGTCACGTCGAAGGAGCCGGTGCCGCCGCCGTGCCCGGGGGCCACGGGCCCGCCGGTCGCACCGGTCGCGCCGGTGGGTCCGGAACCCTGCGTGCCGCCGGAACGGGAACCGCCCGGCGCGCCCATGGAGCCGACGACGCCGCCCGGCCGCGCGCCACCGGGCGCGGAAGGGGCCTTCGGGGCGCCGCCCGCGGCGGGAGCCGAACCGCTCGGAGCACCGGCCCCGTTGGCGGAGCCGCCGGCCGGACCGCCCTTGCCTCCGCCCGACTTGCGCGGCGCGAACCAGTCGCTGGCCGGCTTCTCCTCGGCCGACGGCCGGTCGGACCGGTCGGACTGTGCGGGCTGGGCGGGAGGCTCGGCCGCGTCGGCGGCCGGGACCGGAGACGGCGCCGCCGCCTCGGCGTCAGTGGTACCGCTCTTACCCTCCGCGTCCGTGACGGGCTTGCGCACGACGACCGGCGGAATGGGCCGCGATCCGGGGATGTTGATGCGGATCCGCGTGGTCAGCGTGGTCTCGGTCTTGCGTTCCTCCGGCCGCGCGGCCGAACGGCCCGCGTCCGTACCCTCGTCCGGAATCGCCGGAATCCCGTAGGGCGGCGTGCCCGACGGGTAGGCGGCTCCGCCGCGCCCGTTGGGCCCGGAGGACGGAGTGTCAGTTTCACGACTCAAGGCAGGTTCTCCCGGTTGGCTCCGCCGCCCGTCACGACCTCACGGTGGGAGTCCTCCCAGCTCGGGCGAAGCCGAGGGTTCGAGGGAGGCTCGGCGGCGCGCACCACCTTACTGGCCATGTCCGGCCCGTATCCCAGTACCGCCGGGGAAACCCACACCGGACCCGCACGCCCATGACACGGCGAAGTGGTACGTCACTTGCCAAGTCGGGCGGGAGGGCCGTCCGGTTGCCGTCCGGAGACGAGGGTGGCGCAGATCACAGCCGCGGCGATGCCGCCGAGGAGGAAGAGATAGGAGCCGCCGCCCGCGGCGAACAGGAAGTCGCCTTCCGGACGGCTGGTGGTGAGCAGGATGACGACGAGCATCCAGCCGCCGGCGGCCCAGGCGCCCCCGGCCCGGCTGCGGAGCGCGCGGGTGGCCCCCAGGACCAGCCCCGCCTCGGCGGCGAGGGCGAGCAGCAGCCCGCCGGGGAACCACGCGGGCTGCACCAGCGCCCCGGCCGCACCGACCACGGCGCCGAGCAGGAACAGCCCCAGACAGGCGGCGACCCGTCCGGCGGAGGGCGGCCGCAGCGGCTGGGTGAGCACGGAGGGCGACCGGTCGCTCACGACGCCTCCCCGATCCCGGCGAACAGGTCGCCCTCCCGCTCCTCGGGACGTTCGCCGCGTACCAACTCGTAGTACTCGGTGGTGAAGAGCGGCTGGGCGAGTTCGTTGGAGAGCACGAAGTACGGTTCGGCCACGGTGATCTGGGTGACGTGGGCGCGCATCGCGGCGGCCTTGGCGGCGGCGTACGCGGTGCCGTCGATCGCGGTGGTGACCTGCTCGTCGTCGACGACACCCGGTACGTCGCCGAGGGTGCCCGCCTTCTCGAAGGGCAGGCCGGGCAGGTCGCCGTCGAGGCGGGCGAAGGACTTCTCGGCGACGGACCGGGGCACCCGGTTCCAGTAGACCTTGGGGACGTCCCAGCCCCGCTCGGCGGCGAGTTCGACGGCGCGCATGGCGACGCGGTGGGCCTGGATGTGGTCGGGGTGGCCGTAGCCGCCGTCGTCGTCGTAGGTGACGAGGACCTGGGGGCGGATCTCGAGGATCACCTCGGCGAGCAGCCCCGCCGCCTGGTCGACGTCGGCCTGCCAGAAGCAGCCGGGGTCGTCGTTGTCGGGCAGCCCCGTCATCCCGGAGTCGCAGTACCGCCCGGCCCCGCCGAGCAGCCGGAAGTCCTCGACCCCCAGCGCCCGCATCGCGTCCTTCAGCTCCCCGAGCCGGTGCCCGCCGAGGGCGGCCCCGCTCAGGTGCCCCAGCTCGGGCGGGATGACCTCGCCCCGCTCACCGAGCGTGCAGGTGACCAGCGTCACATGGGCGCCCTCGGCGGCGTACCGCGCCATGGTCGCGCCGTTGTTGATCGACTCGTCGTCCGGGTGGGCGTGCACCAGCAGCAGACGCCGGTCGGGGAGTTCCGTCATGGGGTCCACCCTATGAGGCCGCGTGCTCGTCCCCGTGGCGCGGGAGACCGTCCACGGGCGGATGTCGTCGCATACGGCGCCGACGCCGGGTCCGGCACCGGCCGGAAGGCCGACGCGGCTCCCCGGCACCCGCCCCGTGACCTCACCGGGCGCGGTCGCCGGCCGGTCCGCCCTTCCCAGCCGGCGCACAGGCGGCACCGAGCGGGGTCATGGATTCCGGTGCCAGGCTGCCCCTCGGATCGGCAACGGCGCCCCGCTCACGGGGCCCGATGCGGACCTCACGGACCTGTCACCCTCCGACGGAAGGCATCCGATGCGCAAGCCCAAAGCCGATCAGACACCCCACGGCCCCGCCTACCAGGGGCGCCTGCTTCCGAACCCCGAGGAAGAGGTCGTCGACCAGGGACTCGGCTTCGACCTGGGCACCCTCTCCCGCAGGCGGGCCCTGTCCTTCCTCGGAGGGGTCGGTGGCATGGCGGCGCTGGCGGCGTGCGGCTCGGGCTCCAGCAGCGGCACGGGGAAGGCCGCCGCCTCCGCGTCGTCGTCCGGCCTCACCGAGATCCCCGACGAGACCAACGGCCCCTACCCCGCGGACGGCACCAACGGGGTCAGCGTCCTGGACAAGGACGGAATCGTCCGCCAGGACATCCGCTCGAGCTTCGGCGACTCGACGACGACCGCTCCGGGCATCCCCCTCACTTTCGAGTTCACGGTGCTGGACATCGTCAACGACGGCAAACCGCTCGCCGGCGCGGCCGTCTACGCCTGGCAGTGCGACCGGGACGGCAACTACTCCCTGTACTCCAGCGGGATCGAGGACGAGAACTACCTGCGCGGCGTGCAGGTCGCCGACAGCGACGGCCGGGTCACGTTCGTCAGCGTCTTCCCCGCCTGCTACCCGGGCCGCTGGCCGCACGTGCACTTCGAGGTCTATCCCGACCTCGACTCCGTCACCGACTACGACAAGCGTCTGTCGACGTCCCAGATGGCCCTCCCGAAGAACATCTGCGACACCGTCTTCGCCACCGACGGATACGAGTCCTCCGTCGAGAACCTCTCGCAGCTGACCCTCAAGACCGACAACGTCTTCGGCGACGACGGCGGGGTCCACCAGCTCGCCACCGTGAGCGGGTCGGTGAAGGCCGGCTACACGGCGAAGCTGACCGTCCCCATCGACACCGGCACCGAGCCCACCGGCGGCAACGCGCCCGGCGGCGGAGGCGGTCAGCCGCCCAGTGGGGCGCCGACCGACGGCCCCCCGCCCGGTTCCGCTCCTTCGGGCAACCCGGAATCGCCGGCATCCGGCAACTGACCTGGAGCCGGTCGGCGAGGCGGTGGGCCAGGAAGGCCGCGGACCGTCGTACGCCCTCGGGCGGCAGGTCCGCGGTCGGCGCGCGGCGTACGGCGGCAGGGGTGACGTCCCGCTCCGGCCAGGCGGCGGCACCGGGGGCCAGGTGGGCTGCGTCGCAGGCCGGGAGGAACAGCCGGGGCTCGTGGCGGTGGAAGTCCGCCAGGCGGCGGCACCGGGGGCCAGGTGGGCTGCGTCGCAGGCCGGGAGGAACAGCCGGGGCTCGTGGCGGTGGAGGTCCGCGAGGAGGCCGGTGGCGGTCGGGCAGGGCGGGGAGCACCGAACCGGCCGGACCACGCGTGTGGCCATAATGCGCGGGTGCCCAAACATCCCGTGCCGTTGCCCGCCGAGCACATACCGCCCGGCACCGCCGACTGGCGGACTCCCGACGCCCAGCGCTGGCTCGCCGCCGCGCCCGCCCGGTGGGCTCACCCTCTGTGGGCGCTCCTGGCATTGGCCGTCTCGCTGGTGTGGGACGTGGCGGCGGCTCCCGTCGCTCCCTGTACGTCCGCCGAGCCGTGCGGCACCGACTGGCCGGGCCTCGGGACGGTCGTCGTGCTGGTGCCGACCCTGTACTGGGTGTGGCGGCAGCCACGGCTCGCGCTCGCGGGGCTCGCGGCCGTACTGACGGGGCTCGCCGTGGAGGACGGCTTCACGGCGGCGTTCGGCCAACCGTCCGCGCTCACGTTCCTCGTGGCCGTCGCGTTCACCACCACCGGGCTCGTCCACCGGCTGGCCGTCGCCGGGCGGCAGCGGTCGCTGGCCCTGGAGGCGGCCGGGCCGGTCGCACAGCCGCTGCCCGCCGCCGCGCGGACGTTCCACCGGGGCCGGATCTCCTTCGTCCTGGCTGTGCTGTCGCTGGCCGTCGCGGGGTTCGGCTTCTGGCAGGCCCAGCAGGTCGTCCACGCGTACGAGGAGCGGGCCGCGGGCGCCACGGAACTGTCCGGACGGGTCACGGCCCTGGACCGGGGCGACGAAGACGCCGACGTCCTCACGGTGACGGCCGACGGGCTCACCCATCGCTTCGAGACGGCCTACCCCGAGGACTTCCCCGTGGGCAGCCGGGTCGACATCGTCGTGGACGGCGACTGGGCGGCGCTGGTCGCGGAGCCGTACGACGTCTTCGGCTGGGAGCTGCTGGTGCTGGGCGGCTCCGTCGCGGGGCTGGTGTTCCTCGTGAACGGCGTGGCCGGGCGGACGCGTTCGGAGCGGCTGCGGCGCGGGCCGCTGCCGGTGCTGCACGTGCTGGTGCGCGAGGGCCACGACGACGGCCGCACCTGGGTGTTCGCGGCCGACGACCCGGAGGGCCTCCGGCCGATCCTGCACTTCCACTCGCTGTACGTCTCCGAGGACGAGGACGACGAGGAGGACGGCCGCGACGCGGGCGACGGCCCCGCAGCCGGCGTCGAACTCGACAGGCTCACGGAGATCCTCCGGGGCGGGGGCCCCACCCCGCCGCTGCGGGAGGCCGTCCTGTACGGCGTCCCCTACGCCGGCGCCGAAGTCGCCTTCGTCTCGCGCGACGACGCGGACGACGCCGAGGTGGCGGTGGAATGCAGCGTCACCGCGGTGAAACCGGCCGTCCGGGGGTGGGTGGAGCGCGGGCCGCAGCGCCGTGGGCGGGAGAGCCCGCAGCGGTCCGTCGACGAGGTCGCCACCGGCATGACGCTCACGGCGGGCCCGCGGGTGTGGAGGGCTCACGGCTTCTCGCGTGCGGTCGGCCTCGGTCTGCTGCTGGTGCAGGGCGGCGGCACCTGGGCCGCGCTCGACGAGGGGCCGTCGTGGACCTGGCTGTGGTTGGCCGTGGGCCTGCCGTGGCTGGTGACGGCCGTGTCGACGGCACTCACCTGGCGGATCACCGCCGACCGTGACGGATTGTGGGTGACCGGGGCATGGCGTGTGCGGCGGGTTCCGTGGAACGTGATCACGTCCGTGCGGCACTCCGACGACGGCGTCCGCGTCGGCCGGGCCAAGGACTCCCCCGTGGAGATCTCCCCCACCGGCTGGGCGTGGCTGGAGCGCCGTCTGGGCCGCGAGCCGGGTGCGGAGCGCGTCGCCGAGGAGGTGCGGGCGCTGCTGCTCCGCCCGGAGCTGAGACCGCTGGAGGAGGCGCCGGTGGGGCAGCAGGGTATGCCGGTCGGGCCTCCGTTGGTGGCCCTGACGGTGCTGTGGGGCGCGGCGGTGCTGCTTCTGCTCTGACGGACGGCGGGGCGGTGCCCGGGGAGCGGGCGGGCCCGGTGATCCGGTTCCGGGCCGGGGACGCGGAATGTTCCCCACCTCGCCTCGCCGTGGCGACACGCGGTCGGGGAGGCCGCACTCCGCCGAAAACGTGAGCAGTCGGCAGAGCAACGTCACCCAGGCGCTCAAACGAGCAGGTCGAAGACAGTGAGGGCTGAGATGCTCACGGTTTTCGTCAGCATCTCCCCGCCCCCCTCAGACGTCCCGGAGCCGCCGGAACGGCCGGTCCGCCTCCAGGGCGAACGCCAGCTCCAGCAGGGTCCGTTCGGCGCCGGGGCGGCCCGAGAACATGACGCCGACGGGCAGCCCGTCCGGTGTCGCGCTCGCGGACGGCAGCGAGAGCGACGGTGTGCCGACGACATTGTCGACCGGGGTGAACGCCACGTAGTTCAGGAGCCGTTCGATCAGCGTGGCGTACGGGACGGTCGGGCTGAGGTGGCCGATCCTCGGCGTGGTGTGGGCCAGGACCGGGGAGAGGAGCACGTCGAGGCCGCGGAACCCGGCCGCGTACGCCTCGCGTGTGCGCTTCAGTCGGCGCAGTACGGCCGGCGTGGTACGCCAGTCCCTCACGTACGTTTCGCGCAGGCCCCGGCTCAACCCGTCCATGCGGCGGCGGTCGAAGTCCGTGCCCAGCGTCCTGCCGGTGACGCCGATCAGGAACGACAGCATGCCCCAGTAGGTGAGGAAGTCGTCGGTGAAGTGCGGGTCGATGGAGAGCTCCACCGGTTCCACGGTGTGACCGAGCCGCTCCAGGCGCTGGGCCGTCTCCGTCACCGCCGCGCGGGTGTCGTCGTCGGAGCGGACGCCGTTCGGGGAGTCCACCAGGAGCCCGATGCGCAGGCGTCGCCCCGAGGGGCCCTCGACCAGGCCGACGGGCGGCAGCTTCGGGTTGCGCCAGTGCTGTTCCGCCGCCGCGAGGAACGCCGCGCTGTCGCGTACCGAGCGGCTGACCACGCCGTCGACGACGAGGTCGATCGGCAACTGACGCCCCTGCGCGTTCGCCACCATCCGACCGCGGGTCGGCTTCAGTCCGACGAGGCCGCAGCAGGCGGCGGGGATCCGGATCGAACCGCCGCCGTCGTTGGCGTGCGCGATCGGTACCGCGCCGGCGGCGACGAGTGCCGCGCTGCCGCCGGACGAGCCGCCCGCCGAGTGGTCCGTGTGCCACGGGTTGCGGACGGGTTCGGCGCCCTCGTACTCCGTGGTGGGGCTGAACCCGAACTCGGGCAGCCGGGTCTTGCCGAGCACCGTGACGCCGGTGCTCAGGAACTGGCGGGTGAACGGGGCGTGCCGCCGGGCGGCGCGGGGTGCGAACGCGGCGCTGCCGTGGCCCGTGGGCAGCCCCCGGTAGTCGGTGTTGTCCTTGACGAAGGTCGGCACACCGCTCAACGCACCGTCCACGCCGTGCGCCGGGACGTCGAGGTGCGTCTGGACCGCGTTGAGCCGGGACTCGACGGCCCTGACCCGGGCCACCGCGTCACGGGCGGCCTCGGCGGCACCGACCTCGCGCCGGCGGATCGCGCGGGCGAGGCCGACCGCGTCGTGGTCGCCCAGGGCGTCGTCCCGGAAGACGTGCACCCTGGTCCGCTCCTCGCTCCGTTCCTTGCCCTGTTCCTGGGAAGTCGTCACCGTCGGCTCCGCCCTGCGCGCGTGGATGATGGCCCCGCCATCATTCCCTACCGACGGGTAACGGGCGAGGGGGCGACGGGCGCGAGTCGGGAGGATCGCCCGCTCCGGCCGTCGCCGACGGCCGGCTCCCCGCCGGGCGCCGCCGGTCCGGACCCCACGGGACCCGGCACGGACAGGGAGGGCGGGAGGGCGGGCAGGACGTGGACTCCGGCTGAGTCCCGGGACGCTCCTCGGGACCCGGCCGGAAGACGGGACAGCCGCTCAGAAGTTGATGCTGCCGATCATCCCCGCGATGTTCGTCGTCAGCTCGCTGATGGTCGGGGCGATCGTCGACGAGGCGAGGTAGAAGCCGAGCAGCATGCACACCACGGCATGCCCTGCCTTCAGGCCCGACTTCTTGACCAGCAGGAAGACGATGATCGCCAGCAGCACCACCGCCGAAATCGAGAGTGCCACGGCGGTTCACCTCCAAAGGTCCCAGGGCGCGGGGGTAAGGGGACGTAGGAACATGGGGGCAGGTAAAGCGACACAGCAGCCAGCAGGTTCATACCCACTATGCGCTAACGATCATAACTATCCGTACGTGCGCATCGGTCGGCGCACGGCCGCACAAGGGGGCGCATGGCCAATATGGTCAAGGCATGACGACCGAGACCGACTCCTTCCCCCGACGGCACGCCCGTACCCTGCGCTTCACGCTCGGCGCGCCGCGTTCGTTCAGCGTGGCTCCCGACGGCTCACGTGTCGCGTTCCTGCGCTCCGGTTCCGGTACGGACCGGGCCAATTCACTCTGGGTCCTCGATACGGAAGGGGGCGGGGAGCGCGTGGCGGCCGACCCGCGCGCCCTCCTGGGCGGGGCCTCGGAGAACCTCTCCGCCGAGGAGCGCGCACGGCGTGAACGGAGCCGTGAGGGCGGCTCCGGCATCGTCGGCTACGCCACCGACGCCGCCGTCGAGTTGGCGTCTTTCGCCTTGTCAGGGCGGCTTTTCACGGCCGAACTGCGGGCCGGGACGGCACGTGAACTGCGCGTGCCGGGGCCGGTGATCGACCCGCGTCCGTCGCCCGACGGGCGGTACGTCGCCTACGTCTCCCGGGGCGCGCTGCGCGTCGTGGGGGCCGAGGGGGCGGACGAACGGGCCCTCGCCGGCCCGGAGTCGGAGGGCGTCACCTACGGTCTGGCCGAGTTCGTCGCGGCCGAGGAGATGAGCCGCTCGCGGGGCTTCTGGTGGGCTCCGGAGTCGGACCGGCTGCTGGTGGCGCGCGTGGACGACACGCCGGTACGGCGCTGGTGGATCTCCGACCCGGCACATCCGGAGCGGGAGCCGCAGCGGGTGGCGTACCCGGCGGCGGGCACCCCGAACGCGGACGTCCGGCTGTTCGTGATCGGCCTCGACGGAACGCGCACGGAGGTCTCCTGGGACCGGGCGCGCTACCCGTATCTGGCACATGTGCACTGGTCAGCGGCGGGTGCCCCGCTGCTCCTCGTCCAGGCGCGCGACCAGCGCGCCGCGCTGATCCTGGCCGTGGACCCGGACTCCGGGGCGACCCGGATGGTGCACGCCGACGAAGATCCGATTTGGCTGGAACTTTTCCCCGGGGTGCCGTGCTGGAGCCCTTCCGGGCAGTTGGTCCGGATCGCGGACGAGGGGGGTGCGCGACGACTCGCCGTCGGTGAACGACCGCTCACCGGAGCGCAGTTGCACATCCGCGCCGTACTGGACGTCTCCGACGACGACGTGCTGGTCTCGGCGTCGGCGGGCGAGGAGGCCGCCGACCCCGAGATCGGCGAGGTGCACGTCTACCGGGTGAACGAACTCGGCGTGGAGCGCGTCTCGCAGGAGCCCGGTGTGCACTCGGCGGTACGCGCCGGGGGCGTGACCGTACTCGTCTCGGCGGTCCCGGACCGGCCAGGTTCGCGGGTCCAGGTGCTGCGTGACGGGAAACCGACGGCGACTGTCCCCTCGTACGCCGAAGACCCCGGTATGTCCCCCCGCGTGACGCTGACCCAGGGGGGCGCACGCAAAATTCCGTGCGCCGTGCTTATGCCCCGGGACTACGCCGGTGACACCCCTCTGCCGGTGCTCATGGACCCCTATGGCGGCCCGCACGGGCAGCGGGTGCTCGCCGCCCACAACCCGCACCTGACCTCGCAGTGGTTCGCCGACCAGGGGTTCGCGGTGATCGTCGCGGACGGGCGCGGGACGCCGGGCCGCTCGCCCGCCTGGGAGAAGTCCGTCCGGGACGACATCGCCGCCCTCGTCGTCCAGGACCAGGTGGACGCCCTCCAGGCGCTCGCCGCCGACTTCCCGCTCGACCTGGACCGGGTCGCCGTCCGGGGCTGGTCCTTCGGCGGGTACCTGGCGGCCCTCGCCGCCCTGCGCCGGCCCGACGTCTTCCACGCGGCCGTGGTGGGCGCCCCGGTCACCGACCTGCGCCTGTACGACACCCACTACCAGGAGCGCTACATCGGCCACCCGGACGAGCAGCCGGAGGTCTACCGCCGCAACTCGGTGATCGACGACGCGGGCCTGGTCGACGCCGCCGCACCGCACCGCCCGATGATGATCATCCACGGCCTCGCGGACGACAACGTGGTGGTCGCCCACTCCCTGCGGCTCTCCTCCGCGCTGCTGGCGGCCGGCCGGCCGCACGAGGTGCTGCCCCTGTCCGGTGTCACCCACATGACCCCGCAGGAGGAGGTCGCCGAGAACCTGCTCCGGCTCCAGCTCGGCTTCCTCAAGCGCTCGCTGGGGATCACAAACGGGGACGAACCGCGTTAACACGCACGCAACTTCACGGAAGCGGTACCGATATACGGACACGGCACGCTGATCAGCGTACGGCCGTGCGGGTGCCGTAAGCGGGCCGGGGTGCGCCATGTCACCCCGGCCCGTTGCCGTGTCCTTCCACGGGCACCGGGACCTTCTCCTCCGCGAAGTGGCAGGCCGAGTCGTGCGCCACCGGCCCTCCGGCCGTACGGAACCACTCGGGCACCGCGAGCGCCGGCACCTCCAGCGCGCAGCGCTCCCGCGCCTTCCGGCAGCGGGTGCGGAAGCGGCAGCCGGACGGGACGTCCGTCGGCGACGGCACGTCACCGCTGAGGATGATCCGCTCGCGGTGTTCCCCGGCCTCCGGATCCGGTACGGGCACGGCGGAGAGCAGGGCCTGGGTGTACGGGTGCGTGGGGTGCTCGTAGATCTCGGTCTCCGTGCCGGTCTCCACGATCCGCCCCAGGTACATCACCCCGACCCGGTCGGAGATGTGCCGGACGATCGACAGGTCGTGCGCGATGAACACGTACGCCAGACCGAACTCGGACTGCAGCCGGTCCATCAGGTTGACGACCTGGGCCTGCACCGACACGTCCAGCGCGGAGACCGGTTCGTCGGCGACGATCACCTCGGGGCGCAGTGCCAGGCCCCGCGCGATGCCGATGCGCTGGCGCTGGCCGCCGGAGAACTGGTGCGGATAGCGGTTGACGTACTCCGGGTCGAGGCCGACGACGTCCAGCAGGTCCTGGACCCTCCGCCGCCGGTCGCCCTTCGGGGCCGCCTCGGGATGGATGTCGTACGGCTCCCCGATGATGTCGCCCACCGTCATACGGGGGTTGAGGGAGGTGTACGGGTCCTGGAACACCATCTGGATGTTGCGGCGTACGGCCTTCAGCGCACGGCCCGACAGCCTGGTGATGTCCTCGCCCTTGTAGCGGATCGAACCGGCCGTCGGGCGTTCGAGGTTGACCAGCATCTTCGCGACCGTGGACTTGCCGCAGCCGGACTCGCCGACGATGCCCAGTGTTTCGCCCCGGCCGAGCGTGAAGTCCACGCCGTCGACCGCCCGTACGGCGCCGACCTGCTTGCGGAAGACGACACCCCGCGTCAGCGGGTAGTGCTTGACCAGGTCGCTGACCTCCAGGACCGGCTCAGCCATTCAGGCACTCCCTCCAGAAGTGGCAGGCGCTCCTCCGCGTCGGCGAGACCTCGTACGGCGGGGGTTCGTCGGTGCGGCAGACGTCGCGGGCCAGTGGGCAGCGGGGGTGGAAGGCGCAGCCCGGCGGAACGTGCGTGAGGTTGGGCGGCAGGCCCTTGATGGCGTAGAGCTCCCGGCCCTTGAGGTCCAGGCGCGGGACGGAGTCCAGCAGGCCTCGGGTGTACGGGTGTGCCGGGGCCTTGTAGATGTCGTGCACGGGGGCCGATTCGACGATCCGGCCCGCGTACATCACGGCGATGCGGTCGGCGACGTCGGCGACCACGCCCAGGTCGTGGGTGATGAGGATCAGGCCCGTGCGCAGCTCGCGCCGGAGTTCCGCGAGCAGCTCCATGACCTGGGCCTGGACGGTGACGTCGAGGGCGGTGGTGGGTTCGTCGGCGATGATCAGGGCGGGTTCCAGGGCCAGCGCCATCGCGATCATGATGCGCTGGCGCATGCCGCCGGAGAACTGGTGCGGGTACTGCCCGACCCGCTCCCGGGCGGCGGGGATGCGCACCCGGTCCATCAGCTCGACGGCCCTGGCCCGCGCGTCCTTGCGGGACATGCCCCGGTGCACGGTGAACATCTCGGCGAGCTGGTCGCCGACGGAGAGCACGGGGTTGAGCGACGACAGCGCGTCCTGGAAGATCATCGCCATCTCGGCGCCCCGGACCCTGCGGCGTTCGTCCTCCTTCAGCTTCAGCAGGTCCCGGCCCTGGAACAGCACCTCGCCGCCGGTGATCCGGCCGGGTGGCGTGTCGAGGATGCCCATGACGGCCTGCGCGGTCACGGACTTGCCGGAGCCGGACTCGCCGAGCACGGCCAGGGTCTCGCCCGCGTCCACGCCGTAGCTGACGCCGTCGACGGCCTTCGCGACCCCGTCACGGGTGTGGAACTCCACGTGCAGGTCCCGCACTTCGAGCAGCACGGTGGCTCACCTCAGCTTCGGGTCGAGGGCGTCGCGCACCGCGTCGCCGAGCATGATGAACGCCAGGACGGTGACCGCGAGGGCCCCGGAGGGCCACAGCAGCGCGTGCGGGGCGTTGCGGACGTACGGGGAGGCGGCGGAGATGTCGATGCCCCAGGAGACGCTGGGCGGCTTCAGACCGACGCCGAGGTAGGACAGGGTGGCCTCCAGGGCGATGTAGGTGCCGAGCGCGATGGTCGCGACGACGATGACCGGGGCGACGGCGTTGGGGGCGATGTGCCGGAGCATCAGGCGGGAGTGGGAGGCGCCGAGGGCCCGCGCGGCCTGGACGTAGTCGTTCTGTTTGACGGTGATGACGGAGCCGCGGGCGATGCGGGAGATCTGCGGCCAGCCCAGCAGCACGATGAAGCCGATGACGGGCCAGACGGTGTTGCTGGTGATGACCGACAGCAGCACCAGTCCGCCGAGGACGACCGGAATGGCGAAGAAGACGTCGGTGACGCGGGAGAGGACGGAGTCCCAGACGCCCCCGAAGAAGCCCGCCAGGGCGCCCAGGACGCTGCCCAGGACCGCGACGCCCAGGGTGGCGAGGACACCGACCGTGACGGACGTACGGGCGCCGTGGACGGTGCGGGTGTAGACGTCACAGCCCTGGCCGTCGAAGCCGAAGGGGTGGCCGGCCCGGGCGCCCTCCTGGGCCTTGGACAGGTCGCACTTGAGAGGGCTGCCGGGGGCGATCGCCGAGGGCCACAGGGAGATGAAGACGAGGAAGAGGATGACCAGGCCCGAGACGAGGAAGACGGGGTTGCGGCGCAGGTCGCGCCAGGCGTCGGACCACAGGGAGCGCGGCTTGTCCCGTGGTCCGGGGCCGCCTCGGCCCTTCGGCCGCTTCTCCAGGGGCCCGGCCTCCTCGACGCCCACGTCCACGGTGCCGCCGATGGCGGCCCCCGCGACGGCGGGCTCGGGTTCGTAGTGCTGCTCAGGCATAGCGGATCCTCGGGTCCAGTACGGCGTAGAGGAGGTCGACGACGAGGTTGGCGACCAGGAAGACCAGCACGAGCACGGTGACGAAGCCGACGACGGTCTGGGTGCTCTGCCGCAGGATGCCCTGGTAGAGCTGGTAGCCGACGCCGTGGATGTTGAAGATCCGCTCGGTGACGATCGCGCCGCCCATGAGGAAGCCGATGTCGGCGCCGATGAAGGTGACCACGGGGATGAGGGAGTTGCGCAGCAGGTGCCTCACGACCACCCGGTGGTGGGGCAGGCCCTTGGCGACGGCGGTGCGGACGTAGTCGGAGCGCCGGTTCTCGGCGATGGAGGTGCGGGTCAGCCGGGTCACGTAGGCGAGGGAGACGGAGGCCAGGACCAGGCCGGGCAGGAGCAGTTCGGCGAAGGGTGCCTCGGTGGAGACCGAGGGCCGGATCCAGCCCCACTCCACGCCGAGCAGCAGCTGGAGCAGCAGGCCGGTGACGAAGGTGGGCACGGAGATGACGACGAGGGTGAACAGCAGGACGCCGGTGTCGACGGGGCGGCCCCGGCGCAGGCCGGTGACCACGCCGAGGCTGACGCCGACGACGATCTCGAAGACGATCGCGATCAGGGTGAGGCGGATGGTGACGGGGAACGCCGTCGACATCAGCTCGGTGACCTCCTGGCCGTTGAAGGCCGTGCCGAAGTCGCCGGTGAAGACGTTCCCCATGTAGGTCAGGTACTGCTGCCAGACCGGCCGGTCGAGGCCGAACTCCTGCCGCAGCCGCCCCGCGGTCGCCCGGTCGCACCGGCGTTCGCCGCAGAGGCCCGCGATCGGGTCGCCCATCACGTTGACCATCAGGAAGATCAGCAGCGTGGCCCCGACGAAGACCGGGATCATCTGGAGCAGCCGCTGGACGACGTAGCGTCCCATGGCGGTTCAGCTCACCTTGATCTGGTCGTAGACGGGGACGCTGAAGGGGTTGAGCCTGACGTCGGAGAGGCGTTCGGACCAGCCGGCGCTGCCGTTCTGGTACCAGAGCGGGATGGCGGCCATGTGGTCGCGGACGACCTCCTCGGCCTGCTGGAACAGGCCGACGGCCTTGGCGGGGTCGGTCTCCCGGTTGGCCCGGTCGACGAGGTCGTCGAACTTCTCGTCGGACCACTTGCCGTCGTTGGAGGAGGCGTCCGTGTAGTAGAGCGGCTGGAGGAAGTTCTGGATGAGCGGGTAGTCCATCTGCCAGCCGGCGCGGAACGGGCCGCCCATCTTGCGGCCGGTGATCCGGTTGCGGTAGTCGGCGAAGGTGCCGACCGGTGCGGCGACACAGGCGCGCTCGTCGTCCAGCGCGTTGTTGATGGAGTTGCAGACGGCGTCGACCCAGGCGCGGTGGGAGCCGGTGTCCGCGTTGTAGGTGATGGTCACCTTGCCGCCGGGCAGCCCGCCGCCCTCCTGGACGAGCTTCCTGGCCTCGTCCGGCTTGTACGCGCAGTACTCCCCGCACAGGCCGGCCCGGTAGCCGCCGTCCTCGCCGAGGACCGGGGAGGTCCAGTCGGTGGCGGGGGTGCGGGTCCCGCGGAAGAGCGTGTCGGTGATCTGCTCGCGGTCGATGGCCATGGACAGGCCCTTGCGGACCTTCTCCGCGCCGGGTCTGCTCCAGGCGTCGTCGTAGTAGGGGAAGGCGAGGGTCTGGAGGATGCCGGCGGGGGTGTTGAGGTAGCGGTCGCCGAGGTCGCTCCTCACGTTCCTGAGCTGGGCGGCGGGGACGTCGTCGACCAGGTCGAGGTTGCCGGCCATCAGGTCGGTGTAGGCGGTGTTGCTGTCGGTGTAGACCTTGAGGTCGACGCCGCCGTTGCGGGCCTTGTCGGGGCCGGGGTAGTCGGACCGGGTGCGCAGGGACATCTGCGAGCCGCGGGTGTACGAGTCGACCAGGTACGGGCCGTTGCCGACGGGCTTCCTCACCCAGGCGTCGTGGTCGTCGAAGAAGGCGCGGGGCAGCGGGGCGAAGGCGTTGTAGCCGAGGGTGTCGGGGAAGGTCGAGAACTTCTGGGTGAGCGCGACGGTGAAGGTGCGGTCGTCGACGGCCTTCAGGCCGGACAGGGTGTCGGCGGTCTGCTTGCCGCCGTCCTCGGGGTGGACCTCGTCGTAGCCCTCGATGTAGCCGAAGAAGTACGCGTTGCGCTGGTTGTTCCTCAGGCTCGCGCCGTAGTTCCAGGCGTCGACGAAGGACCGGGCGGTGACCTTCTCGCCGTTGCTGAAGGTCCAGCCGTCCTTGACGGTGACGGTGAAGTTCTGCGAGTCGGAGGTCTCGATCCTCTCGGCGAGCATGTCCTTCGCCTCGCCGGTGACCGGGTCGTACCGCTTCAGGCCCCGGAAGATCATGTCGAGGACCTTGCCGCCCTGGACCTCGTTGGTGTTGGCCGGCTCCAGCGGGTTCTGCGGGTCGCCCCAGGAGGCGCTCAGTACGGCACCGGCGTCGTCGGCGCTGCTCTCGCCTCCGCAGGCGGTCGCGGCGAGGGCGACCGCCACCGCGCAGACGGCCCATCGGGCGTGCGTGGCTCCGCGCATCGGGTGCCTCCTCGTACGTGGGCTGGGTGCGTACGCCGATCCTTTACGTCAATATCGATGCAAAGGGTGCACGGCGCACATGTACGGCACCTGTACGAGGGGGACTCCAGCCGTATGTACGTATGAGACGCCCGAGAAGGGCAGCCGAAAGGGCACGGGTGCCGGAGTCCTGCGCTCCCGCACCCGTGCCCTTCAGAGGGTCGACGTCAGGCCTTGGCCACGTCGTTCTTCTCCAGCGCCTTCAGCCCCGGGTCCATCACCACGTCCTCGGCGCGGGCCTCGGTCGTGGGCTCCTCCGGGAAGTGGCAGGCCGTCAGGTGCCCCGGCTTGCTGCCCTCGATCCGGAGCAGCGGCGGCTCCTGCGTCGCGCACTTGTCCTGCGCCTTCCAGCAGCGGGTGCGGAAGCGGCAGCCGGACGGCGGGGAGATCGGCGAGGGCACGTCGCCCTCGAGACGGATGCGCTCCCGCTTCTCCGCGTCGATGTCGGCGTCCGGGACGGCGGACAGCAGCGCGTGCGTGTACGGGTGGCGGGGGCCGTTGTAGATCGAGTCGCGGTCCGCGATCTCCACGATCTTGCCGAGGTACATCACCGCGACACGCTGCGAGAAGTGCCGCACGATCGCCAGGTCGTGGGCGATGAAGACGAAGGCGATCCCCATCTCCCGCTGCACCTCCTGCAGCAGGTTCACCACCTGGGCCTGGATCGACACGTCGAGGGCCGAGACCGGCTCGTCGGCGACGATCAGCTTCGGCTCCAGCGCGATGGCCCGCGCGACACCGATGCGCTGGCGCTGACCGCCGGAGAACTCGTGCGGGAAGCGGTTGTAGTGCTCCGGGTTGAGACCGACGATCTCCAGGAGCTCCCGGACCCGCTTCTCACGGCCGCCCGGCGGGTTGATCCCGTTGATCTCCATCGGGCCCGAGATGATCGTGCCCACGGTCTGCCGCGGGTTCAGCGCCGTGTACGGGTCCTGGAAGATCATCTGGATCTCGGACCGGATCGGCGCCAGTTCCTTGCGGCCGGCCCGGCTGATGTCCTGGCCCTTGTACTCGATGGTGCCCGTGGTCGGCTCGTACAGCCGGGTCAGCAGCCGGCCGGTCGTCGACTTGCCGCAGCCGGACTCGCCGACGAGGCCGAGGCTCTCCCCAGGGAAGACCTCGAAGTCGACGCCGTCGACGGCCTTGACCGCACCGACGGTGCGCTTGATCGGGAAGCCGCCCTTGATCGGGAAGTGCTTCGTCAGACCACTGACCTTCAACAGCGGTGCGCTGTCACCGTCCCGCTGCTGCGGGACGGTGTCGGCGACCGCCGTGGTCGTCTTGCTGTTGTCGCTCATGGTGATGCCCCAGTCGCCGGTTTCCGCTCAGCCCAGCCGGGGCTGAATCGTCTCGATGAACACCTGCTGCCGCTGCTCCGCCGTCAGGTGACAGGCGGCGGCACGCCCCTGGGCGAGCAGCGGACGCTCGCCCGAACAACGCTCCCCCGAGACCTTGTCGGTGAAGCCGCACCGCGGGTGGAACGGGCAGCCCGAGGGCGGGTTGAGCAGGGAGGGCGGCGATCCCGGGATCGGCATCAGCGGCTCGTCGACGGAGGCGGAGAGCCTCGGCATCGAGCCCAGCAGGCCCCAGGTGTACGGGTGCTGAGGCGCCTTGAGCACCTCGCGCACCGAGCCGCGCTCCACGGCGCGGCCGGCGTACATCACCAGGATGTCGTCAGCCATGTTGGCGACCACACCGAGGTCGTGGGTGATCATGATGATCGCGGAGCCGAACTCCTGCTGCAGGTCCTTGAGCAGGTCGAGGATCTGCGCCTGCACCGTCACGTCGAGCGCCGTGGTCGGCTCGTCGGCGATGAGCAGGTCCGGGTCGCAGGAGAGCGCCATGGCGATCATGGCGCGCTGGCGCATACCGCCGGAGAACTGGTGCGGGTAGTCGTCGACCCGCTGCTGCGGGTGCGGGATGCCGACCTTCTGGAGCAGGTCGATGGCGCGCACCCGGGCGTCCCGCTTGGAGGCGCCGGTGTGCTTCATGAACGGCTCACCGATCTGCCGGCCGACCGTGTAGTACGGCGACAGCGCGGTCAGCGCGTCCTGGAAGATCATCGCCATCTTCTTGCCGCGCAGCGTCTCCAGCTGCTTCTCGCCG
Organism: Streptomyces sp. NPDC059787; assembly: GCF_042732315.1. Classification (NCBI taxonomy): domain Bacteria; kingdom Bacillati; phylum Actinomycetota; class Actinomycetes; order Kitasatosporales; family Streptomycetaceae; genus Streptomyces; species Streptomyces sp. NPDC059787. Next base: position 51,503 of record NZ_JBHWHX010000021.1, on the reverse strand, counting down.
GCCGTGGTCAGCTCCTGGCCGTCCAGCGTGATCGACCCGTCGACGGCGGTCTTCTTGCGGTTGTGCAGGCCGAGGACGGCCAGGTTGGTCACCGACTTGCCGGAGCCGGACTCGCCCACGATGCCGAGGGTCTTGCCGCGCTCCAGGTCGAAGGAGAGCCCGTCCACCGCCTTGACGATGCCGTCGTCGGTGGAGAAGTGGACCTTGAGGTCGCGCACCGAGAGGAAGGCTTCCCCCGCGGCGGCGGCCGGAGCCTCTTCGGGCTTGGTCTGAGTGGTCACGGTGGGTTCTCCTAGGACAGACGCACGCGCGGGTCGATGACGGCGTACAGGGCGTCCACGATCAGGTTGAAGACGATGATGAGCGCGGCACTGACCAGCATGACGCCCATCAGCATCGGCAGGTCCTTGTCGATGACGGAGGACAGCGCGAGCCGGCCGAGTCCGGCCAGACCGAACGTCAGCTCCGTCACCATGCCGCCCGACAGCAGCGAGGACAGGTCGATGCCGAGGATGGTGATGATGGGGATGAGGGAGCCGCGCCAGGCGTAGCGGAAGAAGACGAAGTTGCCCGACATGCCCTTGGCGCGGGCCGCCTTCACGTGCTCTTCCTGGAGCTGCTCGATCATCGAGGAACGGCTCATACGAGTGTAGTTGGCGGTGAAGATGGTCGCCATGACGACCCAGGGGATCAGCAGGCCCATGAACCAGCCGCCGAGGTCCTCGGAGAAGGGCACGTACTTCGGCTTGTCGAGCCATCCGGTGCTGTAGACCAGGCCGAGCAGCACCAGCGGGCCGAGGAAGTAGATCTGCATGGAGCTGATGACCAGCGAGCCGGAGCTGAAGCTCTTGTCCACCCAGGTGCCGCGGTACTTCGCGGCGAGCATGCCGGCGCCGAGGCCGACGACGAGGAAGACCAGCAGGCTGCCGACGGTCAGCGAGAGCGTCAGCGGGAAGCGGTCGACGATGGTGTCCCAGACGTTCTGGTCGTTGGCGAAGGAGACACCGAAGCAGGGGGCGGCACAGTGACCGACGGCGAAGTCACGGCCGGCGAAGATGCCGATCAGGAAGTTCCAGTACTGGACGGTGACCGGCTTGTCGAGGCCGAGGTTCTTGTGGATGATCTCCAGCGCGTCCGGAGTGCAGTTCTTGCCACAGGCCAGCAGCGCCGGGTCCTGCGGGATCGCGAAGAACATGAAGAAGGTGAACGCACTGATCAACACCAGGATCAGCGCCGCGCCGAATGTCCGGCGAATGAGGAATGGAAGCATGGCAGGAAGCTGCTCTCAGGACGGCGGCAATTCGGAGGGTGAGTCTGGAGACGTCCGGGGCCCGGTGGTGGGCGCTCCGCCGCGCGCCCACCACCGGGATCCCGGGCCGGCGGTTACTTCTTGAGGAAGACCCGGGTGACGTCCACGTAGCTCGAGTCGGAGCTGTAGCGGATGCCGCCGACGTTCGAACCGAAGATCTGGAAGACCTTGGTGTAGTAGATCGGGGCGGCCGGGTTGACCTCCTTGGCGATGTACTCGCTCAGCTCGGTCCACGCCGTGGTGGCCTCGGCGGTGTCGGTGATCTTCAGGATGCGCTGGATCTCCGAGTTGACGTGGTCGTCGTTGATGTGCGAGTAGTTCGACGCACCGTCCTGGATCTGCGTGCCGTCGTAGAGCGGCGGGACGACCGTGGAGGCGGACGGCCAGTCCTGGCCCCAGCCGGTCATGTACAGGTCGTAGGTGTTCTTGACCTTACCGACCTGCTCGTACCAGGTGGCGCTGTCGATCTCCTTCTTCTGGATGTCGAGACCGATCTTCTCCAGGGCGTCGGTGATCAGGACGGCCTGCTGCTGGCGGACCGGGGTGTTGGCGTAGGCGTAGACGAGGCTCTTGCCCTCGAAGCCGCCTTCCTTGATCAGCTTCTTGGCGGCCTCGATGTCGCCGTTGGGCTTCTTCGAGCGGTTGAACGGGTCGAACGCCTCGCTGTAACCCGGAGTCGTCGGCGAGGTCAGGGAGTTGGCGACCTCACCGCCGTAGGCACCGCCGTCGGCCTTGAAGACCGAGGTGGAGGGCATCGCGAGGGCGATGGCGTCACGGAGCTTCTTGTCCTTGACGCGGTCCATGTTGAAGTTCAGCTGCCACACGTAGGGCGCGTAGCCCTGGATCGTGCGCTTCATGGCCTCCTTGTTGCTCACCACCTTCTGGAGCTGGGTGGTGGCGACCTGGCCCGTGAACATCATCGCGTTCTTGGCCTCGCCCTGGTCGGCCAGGAGCGTCTTGGTCTGGTCCTCGTCGTCGTGGTTCATCGAGATGTCGAAACCGTCGACGTACTGGTGACGCACGGAGTCGGACTTCGCGTCCCACTCGGTGTTCTTGACCAGCTTCATGGACTTGCCGGGCTTGAACTCGGCGATCTTGTACGGACCCGTGGCGACCGGGTCGGAGTCGTACTTCTCCTTGGTGTCCGTCTCCTCCGGGACGACGCTGTAACCGGGCATGGTCAGCATCTGCGGGAGGTCGGGCTGCGCGTCCTTGAAGTGGAAGACGACCGTCTTGTCGTCCGGCGTCTCCAGGACGTCGTTCGGCAGGTGCTTGCCCTTGAACGGGCCCGCGTACGCGTCGCGGTAGGTGGTGCCGGCGCCGGACAGCCACTGCTGCAGGTAGGTCGGACCGTCGGTGATGAACGTGTCGTACAGCCGCTCGATCGTGTGGCGGATGTCCGCCGAGTTGATCGGGTTGCCGTTCTCGTCCTTCAGGTCGTCCTTCAGGGTATAGGTCCAGGTCTTGCCGCCGTCCGAGACCTTGCCCGCGTCGGTGGCGAGGTCGCCCACGACGGTCAGGTTGCCCTGGTCGTCCTCGGAGTACTGGGTGAGACCGCGGTAGATGAGGCGGCTGAGCAGCTTGCCGTCCGAGACGTAGATCTGCCCCGGGTCCAGGTGGGAGAAGTCGTCCTCCTGGTAGACGGCCATGGTGCCGCCCGGCTGGGCGCCCGGGATCTCGGCGGCCGGACCGGTCGACGCCTTCACGTCACCGATCTGCACCGGCTTCGACTGCGACTTGGCGTCCTCTTTCTGCTTGCTGTTGTCCTTGGCCGGACTGTCGCTGCCGCCGCCACCGCAGGCGGTGAGGGTGAGGGCGCCGGCGGCGACCGCGACGATCGCGGCCGAGGCGGCACGGTTACGGAAGATGCTCATGGGGACGGATCCACCTGCCTGTGAGTAGTGAGCACTGCTGGTACACGGCCGGAACCGGGCCGTACGGCGCCGGGGACCGGCCGGGCGGGAGTGTGGGGGGATTTCCCCTGTGGCTCAGCGCCCCGTCTTGGGATCGAAGGCGTCCCGCACCGAGTCGCCGAGGAGGTTGAAGGCCACGACGAAGATCACCATGGCCACTCCGGGGAAGAGCATGTAGTACGGGTCCTGCTCCACGGTGCTGGCGCCGATGGCGAACATCCGCCCCCAGTCGGGGGTGGGTTCGACGTAGCCCACACCCACGAAGGAGAGGAACGCGATACTGAGGATGGTGGAGGGCAGCATGAGCGTCGCCTGCACCAGCGTCGGCGTGACGATGTTGGGCAGCAGCTCCTTGCGGATGATGCGCCAGGGCGAGGCCCCGGAGATCCGCGCCGCTTCGATGAACTCCCGGTCCCGCAGGGAGAGGGTGGCACCTCGGACGATCCGCGCCATGCTCATCCAGCCCAGGAAGGCCAGCACGATGATGATCGCGGAGGTGCGCACGTAGGTGGGCGTCTCCTTGTCCGGGGCGACGAACACCGTGGTGATGACCGGCATCGCGGCGACGAAGAACAGCTGGCTGGGCAGGGCCATGAAGAAGTCGGTCATCCGGCCGAGCCAGTAGTCGATCTTCCCCCCGAAGTAGCCGCCGGCGAGACCGATCAGCACGCCGATCACCGTCATCAGGAGCGTCGCGACCAGCGCCGTGGCGAGCGAGGTCCGGATGCCGTACAGCAGCTGCGTGAACACGTCACGGCCCAGACCGGGCTCGACGCCGAACCAGTACTCCCCGTCCATGCCGCCGAAGGCCTTCGCCGGCATGGTGAACATGTCGAGAAGTTCCGGGTTTTCCTGCCCGTAGAGGGTGTACGGGTCCTTGCCGTACACCTTCGAGATGAGCGGGGCGCACGCGGCGACCACGAAGAAGAAAATCACCACACACGCGGAGACGACTCCGGTACGGTCGCGCTTGAAGCGCTGCCACATCAACTGGCCGGGGGAACGACCCTCGGGCTGCTTTTCACCCTTGGCGACCGTTTTGTCGGTGGTCTCCGCGAGCTCAGGGTCCAAGACAGCCGCGGACCCGGAGCCCTCGGCCTTGATTGGACTGGTCATCGTGTTCGTCCCCCGGGGGGTTGGAGAGTTGAGCGCAGCACAGATACCGGCAGGTTCTGTGGTTTGGGGGAACTTTCGCCAAGACAGTCAACGCGCGTCAAGGGCGGAAGGCATAGGGATCTCCCTACCGTTCATATTTTGAGCGAAAATTGCAAAGATTGACACCTACGCGCGCTTGACACCCTTGGAGAGAAACCGGCAATTCGGACAATTAGGTACAGCTTTTTGTTTACATGTCCGAAACGCGTTCGCGCGCACACCGATATCCGAACGCATCCTCCCGGCTCCCAGGAGTAACAGAGGGCCCACGGGCTCGCGAAGGCGGACCCTCCGGCGGCCCCGTACCATGGGGTGAGGCCGAGGCGTGTTCAGCCCGGCAGGGCCCGCACACCACAGACGCTCGTGCGGGGCATTCCTCAGCACTCCGGGAGTACGCCTTTTATGGCCACGCGCCACGACATCCGCAACGTCGCCATCGTCGCCCACGTCGACCACGGCAAGACCACCATCGTGGACGGCATGCTCAAGCAGGCCGGCGCCTTCGCCGCGCACCAGCTCGACTCGGTCGACGACCGCATGATGGACTCGAACGACCTGGAGCGTGAGAAGGGCATCACGATCCTCGCCAAGAACACGGCGGTGAAGTACCACCCCAAGGACGGCGGGGAGCCCATCACCATCAACATCATCGACACCCCCGGCCACGCCGACTTCGGCGGCGAGGTCGAGCGCGGTCTGTCGATGGTCGACGGTGTGGTGCTGCTGGTGGACGCCTCCGAGGGCCCGCTGCCGCAGACCCGCTTCGTGCTGCGCAAGGCGCTCCAGCAGCGGCTGCCGATCATCCTCTGCATCAACAAGACGGACCGTCCGGACGCCCGCATCGACGAGGTGGTCAACGAGACCTACGACCTCTTCCTCGACCTGGACGCCGACGAGGAGCAGATCGAGTTCCCGATCGTCTACGCCTGCGGCCGGGACGGTGTGGCCTCCCTCACCAAGCCCGAGGACGGCACGGTCCCGTCGGACTCCACCAGCCTGGAGCCGTTCTTCTCCACGATCCTGGAGCACATCCCGGCCCCGACCTTCGACGAGGACGCCCCGCTCCAGGCCCACGTCACCAACCTCGACGCCGACAACTTCCTCGGCCGTATCGCCCTGCTCCGCGTCCACCAGGGCGAGCTGAAGAAGGGGCAGACGGTCGCCTGGATGAAGCGCGACGGGTCCGTCTCCAACGTGCGCATCTCCGAGCTGATGATGACCGAGGCGCTCACCCGCAAGCCCGCCGAGAAGGCCGGCCCCGGTGACATCTGCGCCGTCGCCGGTATCCCGGAGATCATGATCGGCGAGACCCTCGCGGACACCGAGAACCCCGTCCCGCTGCCGCTGATCACGGTGGACGAGCCGGCGATCTCCATGACCATCGGCACCAACACCTCGCCGCTGGTCGGCCGCGGCGCCACCGGCAAGGGCGCGGACAACAAGGCGGTCGTCAAGGACCGCAAGGTCACCGCCCGCCAGGTCAAGGACCGCCTGGACCGCGAGCTGATCGGCAACGTCTCGCTGCGCGTCCTGGACACCGAGCGTCCGGACGCCTGGGAGGTGCAGGGCCGCGGTGAGCTGGCGCTGGCCATCCTGGTGGAGCAGATGCGCCGCGAGGGCTTCGAGCTGACCATCGGCAAGCCGCAGGTCGTCACCAAGGAGGTCGACGGCAAGACGTACGAGCCCGTCGAGCGCATGACGATCGACGTGCCCGAGGAGCACATGGGCGCGGTCACGCAGCTCATGGGCGTGCGCAAGGGCCGGATGGACAACATGTCCAACCACGGCTCGGGCTGGGTCCGCATGGAGTTCGTGGTGCCCTCCCGCGGTCTGATCGGTTTCCGGACGGAGTTCCTGACCCAGACCCGCGGCACCGGTATCGCCCACTCCATCCACGAGGGCCACGAGCCCTGGTTCGGCACCCTGACGACCCGCAACAACGGCTCGCTGGTCGCCGACCGCTCCGGTGCCGTCACCGCGTTCGCGATGACCAACCTCCAGGAGCGCGGCGTGCTCTTCACGGACCCGGGCACCGAGGTGTACGAGGGCATGATCGTCGGCGAGAACTCCCGCGCCGACGACATGGACGTCAACATCACCAAGGAGAAGAAGCTCACCAACATGCGGTCGTCCTCGGCCGACTCGTTCGAGGCGATCGTCCCGCCGCGCAAGCTGTCGCTGGAGCAGTCCCTGGAGTTCTGCCGCGACGACGAGTGCGTGGAGGTCACCCCGGAGGCGGTCCGCATCCGCAAGGTGAACCTGGACGCCCGCGAGCGCGCCCGCGCCGCGAGCCGCGCCAAGCACGGCTGACACGGACACGTGGGCGGCACATCCCCGGTGGGGGTGTGCCGCTCTCGCGTGTGCGCGTCAGTCCCCGGCCGACGGCCCGGCGCTCTCCGCGCCCGGTCCCCGCGCCGGTTTCTTCAAAAAGCCCATGTCCTCGTACACCGGTGTACGGAATCCGAACGCGCCGGCGTTGGCCAGGTTCTTGCGGGCGGCGGTGAGCTGGGGGCGCTGGTAGAGGGGGATGGAGCCGGCCGCCGCCCAGATGCGGGAGTCGGCCTTGCGGAGCAGGGCGCGGCGCTCGGAGGCGTCGAGCGTGGTGACGGCCTGGTCGAAGAGCTGGTCGACCCGGTCGGTGCCGACGCGGGTGTAGTTCTGCTCCACGTTCAGCGAGCCGTCGGCGGCCGGGACCGGTTTGGCGTGGACGGGGCGGGCGTCGGTGGCGGGGTAGGCGGTCGCGGGCCAGGAGTACAGGGCGAGGTCGTACTCACCGGACGCGATGTGGTCCTTGAAGTAGCTCTCGTCGTCGACCTTGGTGATCTTCGTGCCGATGCCGATCCGCTCCAGCATCTTCGAGATCCGGCCGGCCACGGTGCGCAGCGTGTCCGAGCCGGGCCCCGAGGGCAGGACGAAGCGGAGGGTGAGCGCCTTGCCGTCCTTGGCGACACGGGCGTTCCCGGCCCGGGCCGGGGCGGCGGTGCCCTTGGGGGCGTAGGCGCCGGGGGCACCGCCCTGCTTCAGCTGCTTGGTGCTGGTACCGGAGTCCCGCGGGGCCTTGTCGTCTCCCCTGTCGTCACCGTCACCCTGCTCCAGGCGCCCGGCATCGGTGCCGGAGCCCCGCGGGGCCTTGTCGTCGCCCCCGCCGGTGTACGTGCCGCCGCCACCCTGCTCCAGGCGCCCGGCGCCCGTGCCGGAGCCCCGCGGGGCCTTGTCGTCCTCGCCGACGATGTACGTGCCGTCGTCGCCGCCCTCGGACTCGGTGTCCTCCTCGGAGTCCCCGCCCTTCTCGCCCTCCGAGCCGGCCGCCTCCTCCCCCTCGTCCTTCTCCTTCTTCACCGGCCCGCCCGGCTCCCAGCCGGCGTCCGCGAGCAGCGCCCGTGCCTCCTTGGCGTCCTGTTCGCCGAGGGCGCCGCTGCCGTCGGCGTAGGCGGTCTGGCCGAACAGTGCGAGGTGGCTGCCGAGGGGCTCGGCGGGCAGGCCGAGCGGTTTCAGGACCGTCTCGGCGATGGCCTGCCGGTCCAGGGCGCGGGCCACGGCACGACGGACCCGCTCGTCGGCGAGGGGGCCGTCGGCGCCGTTGAGGGCGAGCTGGGTGTAGGCGGGCTCCAGTGACTTGCGCACCTCGAAGCCGGCGAGGGCCTTCTGCTGACGGGCGTACTTCGCCGTCTTCTTGCGCAGCTTGTCGCGGGCGGAGATCTCCTCGTCGGCGGCCTCCTCGTCGGAGCCGTTGGCGACGGCCCAGGAGCGCAGCGCGTCCGCGGCGGACCGGTGGGCGCCGGGGCCCGCCAGCGGACCGCTCTCGTCCCGTGGCAGCGCGGCGGCGGTGATGCGGCGGACGGCGGCCGGGTCGATCTCGGCCAGGTCGACGGTGCCGGCGCTGAGCGCGGAGATCCGCTTGTCGTGGGGCACGGCCCGCAGCACGATCGTGGAGAGCCTCGCCGGGTCGCCCCACCAGCGCGCGTTGCGGGTGAGGGTGACCTCATCCTCCCCGGTGTCGATCTTCTTCACCGTGAAGGGCCCGGCGGTGACCTTCAGCTTCTTGCGGGCCCCGTCGTTGAAGGAGTCCGGGGTGCCCATGACCTCCTTCGGGTACAGCGGCGTGAACAGGGACTTCCAGTCGGCGTAGGGACGGCTGAAGGTGACCTTGACCTCGAGGTCGTTCTTGCCCCGCTCGATCTTCTCGATGCGGTCGTAGCCGGCGTTGCGGGCGGTCCAGTAGGCGGTGTCCTTGCCGGACAGGGCGCGCCACTGGGCGGCGAAGTCGGCGGCGCCGATCTCGCGGCCGTCGCTCCAGACGGCCTGCTGGTCGAGCCGGTAGAGCACCACCTGTCGGGGCTCGGTGTCGACGACCTCGGCGGACTCCAGGTAGTCGGGGTTGCGCACCGGCCGGCCCCGGCTGTCCATCCGGTACATCGACGGCAGGACGGCCTGGGCGATCCGGACGGTGGTGGCGTCGGCGTCCGACTGGAAGGTGTTCAGGGTGTCCGGGACGGTGTCCACGGCCCAGCGCAGGGTGCCCCCGTCGGCGATCCCGGACCGGTCGGCGCGTGCGATGTCCGCTCCCGCGAGAGGCTTGCCCGCCGGGTCGTCGGAGCCGCATCCGGCCAGCGCGGGCACCGCGAGCACGCCAACGGTGAGGAAGGCGAGCGGGCGCAGAGCCGCGCGCGGGCCGACGCCGTCGTGGGACATCTCTGGGTACCTCCGGGAAGCCGCGGGCGTTACGATCACTTTTGGTGGTATTTGGAGCTCATCCGATGTACGCGGCCCACTGAAGAGGAAAGGGTTCGGCAACTCAGGGCGACACGGCGGCCACGGGCGGCAAGCCCACCCGTGCGGCGCAAAGCACCGAAGAGCGCACCCGTGCGCCTCGGCCAATCGATGCACATCCCTTCACAGCGCAAGGTGTGACGCGCAACACTCTCAGGCGCATGAACGTTGCCGCCTTGGGCCTGAAGGACCCGCGGAAGTGAGGGCAAGTCATGTCCGTGCACGACGAACTGACATCGGTCCAGCGCTGTCTCGACGACCTGATCCGGTCGGTGGGGCGCCTGGAGAAGGAAATGGGCAGCGGCGGCCTGGAGATGCGCCGCGTCCGCGCCGACACCAATCACCTGCGCGAGAGCGTCGCGCTGCTGCGGGAGACGGCCCCCGCCGTCGCGGCCTCGCAGAGGCGCCCCGATCTCGTGACCATCTCCGACACGCCGTACGACCCCTCCCTGTGGGTGGACACGGACGACGAGGGTCTCGGCGCGCGCGACCGTCGCGCCCCCTGACCCCCCGCCGATCGCGGCGCCCCCCGACCCCTACCGGAGCGGACAAGTGGCCACTGGCACGGAACCTCCTGCCACCGAACCCCATCCCCGAAGCGGCGGTGTGAGAACCGGCACGCGCGCCGCGATCGCCGCACCGCACCTGCGGACCGACCGCTGGTGGCTGGCCCCGGCCGCCACCGCGGCCGGGCTGCTCGCCTTCGTCGTCTACTCGACCTGGCGGGCCTTCGCCAACGCCGACTACTACGCGGCGCCGTACGTCTCGCCGTTCTACTCGCCGTGCCTCGCGGAGAACTGCGAGCCGATGCGGGCCGGGCCGAACTGGGAGCTGTTCGGAAGCTGGTGGGGCGTCTCGCCGGCGATCATCATCCTGATCTTCCCGCTCGGCTTCCGGCTGACCTGCTACTACTACCGCAAGGCCTACTACCGGGGCTTCTGGGCGTCCCCGCCGGCCTGCGCGGTGGCCGAACCGCACACCAGGTACACCGGGGAGACCCGCTTCCCGCTGATCCTGCAGAACATCCACCGGTACTTCTTCTACGCGGCGATCCCGGTCGCCGGCATCCTGACCTACGACACCGTGCTCGCCTTCCGCGACGAGCACTACGCGTGGGGCCACATGGGTCTGGGCACCCTGGTGTTCCTGGTCAACATCGTGCTGATCTGGGCGTACACCATCTCCTGCCACTCCTGCCGGCACATCGTCGGCGGGAAGCTGAAGCACTTCTCCCGGCATCCGGTGCGCTACCGGATGTGGCAGGCGGTGGGCCGACTGAACGCCCGGCACATGCAGCTCGCCTGGGCGTCGCTGCTGAGCGTGGCGCTCGCCGACTTCTACGTGTACCTCGTCGCGTCCGGTGTCTTCGACGATCCGCGCTTCTTCTAGCTGGGGGACTCAACTGTGTCCGTGGTCGACCGACAGGAGTGGGACGTCGTCGTGGTCGGTGCCGGTGGCGCGGGCCTGCGCGCCGCCGTCGAGGCGCGCGAGCGGGGCGCCCGTACGGCGGTGATCTGCAAGTCGCTGTTCGGCAAGGCGCACACCGTGATGGCCGAGGGCGGCATCGCGGCGGCGATGGGCAACGCCAACCCCGGGGACGACTGGCAGGTCCACTTCCGCGACACCATGCGCGGCGGGAAGTTCCTCAACCAGTGGCGGATGGCCGAGCTGCACGCCCAGGAGGCCCCGCAGCGGGTGTGGGAGCTGGAGACCTGGGGCGCGCTGTTCGACCGGACGAAGGACGGCCGGATCTCGCAGCGCAACTTCGGCGGCCACGAGTACCCGCGCCTGGCGCATGTGGGCGACCGTACGGGCCTGGAGCTGATCCGCACCCTCCAGCAGAAGATCGTCGCGCTCCAGCAGGAGGACTTCCGCGAGACCGGGGAGTACGAGTCCCGGCTGAAGGTCTTCCAGGAGTGCACGGTCACGCGCGTGCTCAAGGACGGCGAGCGGGTCTCGGGGGTCTTCGGGTACGAGCGGGAGTCCGGCCGCTTCTTCGTGTTCGAGGCGCCCGCCGTGGTGATCGCGACCGGCGGCATCGGCAAGTCGTTCAAGGTGACGTCGAACTCGTGGGAGTACACCGGCGACGGGCACGCGCTGGCGCTGCTGGCCGGGGCCCCGCTGCTGAACATGGAGTTCGTGCAGTTCCACCCGACCGGAATGGTCTGGCCGCCGTCGGTGAAGGGCATCCTCGTCACCGAGTCGGTGCGCGGGGACGGCGGGGTGCTGCGCAACTCCGAGGGCAAGCGGTTCATGTTCGACTACATCCCCGACGTCTTCAAGGAGAAGTACGCCGAGTCCGAGGACGAGGGCGACCGCTGGTACGACGACCCGGACCACAACCGGCGCCCGCCCGAACTGCTCCCCCGCGACGAGGTGGCCCGCGCGATCAACGCCGAGGTGAAGGCAGGCCGCGGCTCCCCGCACGGCGGGGTCTTCCTGGACGTGTCCACGCGGATGCCGGCCGACGTCGTCAAACGGCGGCTGCCGTCGATGTACCACCAGTTCAAGGAGCTGGCGGACGTCGACATCACGGCGGAGGCGATGGAGGTCGGGCCGACCTGCCACTACGTGATGGGCGGCATCGCCGTCGACTCCGACTCGGCGGCGGCGCGCGGGGTGCCGGGACTGTTCGCGGCCGGTGAGGTGGCCGGCGGGATGCACGGCTCCAACCGGCTCGGCGGGAACTCCCTGTCCGACCTGCTGGTCTTCGGACGCCGGGCGGGACGGCACGCGGCCGAGTACGCGAGCGGGGCGGGGGCGGCGCGGCCCCGCGTGGACGACGTACAGGTCGACGCGGCCGCCGCGGAGGCCCTGCGCCCGTTCTCCGTGGAGGGCGGGGAGCCGGACGGGGGGCCGCCGGAGAACCCGTACACCCTGCACCAGGAACTCCAGCAGACGATGAACGACCTGGTCGGCATCATCCGCCGCGAGCACGAGATGGAGCGGGCCCTGGAGAAACTCGCCGAGCTGCGCCTGCGGGCCCGCCGGGCCGGCGTCGAGGGGCACCGGCAGTTCAACCCCGGCTGGCACCTCGCCCTGGACCTGAGGAACATGCTGCTGGTCAGCGAGTGCGTGGCCCGGGCGGCGCTGGAGCGCACCGAGTCGCGCGGCGGCCACACGCGGGAGGACCACTCCGGGATGGACCGGTCCTGGCGCAACGTGAACCTGCTGTGCGCGCTCACCGACCCCACGGACGGCCTCACGGACACCGACCCGGCACGCGGCCAGGTCACCCTCACCCGTGAGACCACCGAACCCATCCGCCCCGACCTGCTCGCCCTCTTCGAGAAGGAGGAGCTGGTCAAGTACCTCGCCGAAGAGGAGCTCTACGAGTGAGCAGCTACGAGGCCCGCTTCAAGGTGTGGCGCGGGGACGTCGAGGGCGGCGGTCTGGAGGACTTCGAGGTCGAGGTGAACGACGGCGAGGTGGTCCTCGACATCATCCACCGCCTCCAGGCCACCCAGGCCCCCGACCTCGCCGTGCGCTGGAACTGCAAGGCCGGCAAGTGCGGTTCGTGCTCGGCGGAGATCAACGGGCGCCCCCGGCTGCTGTGCATGACCCGGATGTCGGTGTTCGAGCCGGACGAGACGATCACCGTGACCCCGCTGCGGGCCTTCCCGGTGATCCGGGACCTGGTGACGGACGTCGGCTTCAACTACACCAAGGCCAGGGAGGTCCCGGCCTTCGTACCGCCGGCCGGGGTCGGTCCGGGCGAGTACCGGATGATGCAGGAGGACGTGGACCGCTCGCAGGAGTTCCGCAAGTGCATCGAGTGCTTCCTGTGCCAGGACACCTGTCATGTGGTCCGCGACCACGAGGAGAACAAACCGGCGTTCGCCGGGCCGCGCTTCCTGATGCGGGTCGCGGAGCTCGACATGCACCCGCTGGACGCGGCCGGGGACACCGGCCTGGACCGGAGCCGCACGGCCCAGGACGAACACGGCCTCGGCTACTGCAACATCACCAAGTGCTGCACGGAGGTCTGCCCCGAGGGCATCAGGATCACGGACAACGCGCTGATCCCCCTGAAGGAACGGGCGGTGGACCGCAAGTACGACCCGCTGGTGTGGCTGGGGAACAAGATCCGGCGCCGCTCCTCGACGGGCTGAGCGCCGGCCGGACCCCGGTCGCGGCCCGTCGGGCGGGGTCTAGCCGTCGTAACCCTGCCGGACGATGGTGCGTGCCAAGGTGGTGCGGGCCGCGGCGAGTTCGGCGGTGACGCGTCGTTCCCGGCCGGTGTCCATCGTCACGGCAGCGGGTACGGGCGGGCCGGTCAGCAGGCATTCGCGTCTGAGGTGGGTCGGTGGATGGGTGGAGTCGACGCTGTGCCCGCGGCGTGCACCGGCACGGCGCCGCCGTTCGTACTCGTCCTCGGGAACGGACGCCGCGTAGGCGCCGAGCCGCTCCCAGATCGCTTCCGCGCCGGCCTCGGCCGCACGGATGCCGCGCCTTCCCGTGACGGCCGCCTTGTTGCCCTCGCTCCGGAGGAGGACCTCGATCGAGTTCGTCACCAGGAGCCGGTCCATCAGCTCGACCGCCGCCTCGGTGGACCCTGCGCGGGCGGCCGCACGGTCGGCCAGGTACTCGGCCCGCTGGCCGGCCCGCAGCATCAGGTGGTCGAGCAGGAACAGCACTCCTCGCAGGAACAGGCGCGGTACGGCGAAGAACAGGTTGACGAACAGTTCGACAGCGTCCGGGTGGGGGGTCGGGGCGACGTAGTAGTACCAGGTGGTCAGCGAGCGGTACGCCGTCGCCACGACGAAGCGATGGCGGGTGTCGCCGTTGCTGTAGTGGCCGAGCTCGTGGCCCAGCAGCGCGACCTTCTGCTGCGGCGTGAGCATCTCCCACAAGGGCAGCCCCAGCCGCAGTGCCCGCCGTCCGCGGAGGCCGAACTCCAGGACCCCCGCGTTGACCTCCGCCTCGATCGTGATGCGGTCCACCCCGCGCGTACCCACCACCTCGGCGATCTCGTCGATCAGCGCATAGAGCTCGGGCGCGTCCTCGCGCAGCAGGACCGGGGCCGTGTCGCCCAGTTTCGCCACGCGCGGCCTGAGCGTCCAGGCGGTCGCCAGGAGGAACGCTCCCAGCACCATCCCCAAGCCGCCCCACCCCCGCACGAGACACCAGATCCCACCGAGGGCCAGGGCAACGGTCACTCCGTGCACGACGAGCGCGAGGGCGTGGGCGAACAGCGAGGAGGCGTCACGCCGGGCGCGCAGAGTCCCGCCGGCCGTCACCTCGGCCAGTAGTTTCTCGCCGTGCCGCCGGGCCAGGGCACGGCGAGCGCTGTGCAGTCTGTCCTGTTCCTTCTGCTCCGGGCCCGGATCCGGGTCCACGTTCCAGTCGCAGGCACGGCACCACGTGACGAATCTGGTGTCCGTGCGGACGGCGGCACCGCACTCCGGACATGACCGGGTCTTCTCCTCGGTGGTGCGCACGGCCGCGCCCTCCCCCCGACGCCGGCCCCTCCCCAGAGGCCACCTGTTCATGACAGCCAGAGAAGATCACGCCGCCCGGCCGACGTAAAGATCTTCCCGAGCCGGAAGGCGAACCGTGACCCTAAAGAGACTGCTCAGTTCATCCAACCCTCCCGGTACTCCCTCCAGTTCGTCTCCGTCGCCGCGAAGTCGATGTACGGGGCGACGCCGAAGAGCTCCCGGTCGGGGTCCGTCCGGGAGAGGCCGAGGCGGGCGCCGCGGACGGCGGCGGCGACGGTCTCGGCGTGGCCCCAGTGGCTGAAGTCGCTCTCGTAGTAGAAGGGCAGCCCCATCAGCAGGTGCGTGGTGGGCGGGGTGACCTCCAGGGCGAGGGAGGTCTGCTGGGCCACGTAGCCGCCGTAGGTGCTCTCCAGTGGCCGCGCGGTGTCGTACGACATCACGGCGATCTGGTCGACGCGCCGGGCGACCTGGCCGAAGAACTCCTGGGACCACCACTTGGGGTGGTCGGCGAAGAGACCGGCGACGGTGTGGAGGGCCGGGAGCGGGTCGATCTGGTGTGCGGCCACGGACAGTTGGGCGTCCCGGGCGCGGGTGACGGCGCGCAGGTCGTCCAGGAGGGAGAGGTAGTCCCGGTCGCCGGAGTGCAGGGGCTCCAGGTCGAGGTGGACGCCGTCGTAGCCGGCGTCGAGTACCTGGCGGGCGGAGCCGACGACGGCGGCGCGGGTGGCTGCGCGTTCCAGACGCATACCGTCGGGTCCCTCGGTGGCCAGGACATCACCGAGGAAGGCCTGGACGCGGACGCCGGGCAGCTCCCGGTGCACGGCGTCGATCAGCCAGCGGGCGCGCGGGTACTTCGATTCCGGCAGGGTCCCGTCGTGCTCCAGCGGCCCGGAGTGGACGTACAGGTCGCGGATCCCGGTGTCCTCGAGGCGGCGGGCCAGCGCGGTGACGTCGGCGTCCTTCTTCCGCCCGTCGACCCAGGCGTGCCCCAGCCACATGGCGTCCCGGTCGCGGGTGCGGGTGCCGTCCGCCGGGTCTCCCATGTAGTTGACGCGCAGGGCGGTCTCGACGGCGAGGAGGGGGACGACCAGGAGGAGCGTGACCACGAGGACGGTACGTCTGACCCGGCGGACCCAGGGCCTGCGGCGTCCGCGGGCCGGCCCGTCGGGGGCTGCCGCGGAGTCGCCGTCGGCCGGCTCCCGCGGGGAGCCCGCGTCCCCCGCTCCGACCGGCCCCGGCGGGGAAGCCTCCCCCGGGGCCACCGTCGGCTCGGCCCCCGAGGGCGCGCCGGGCGGTGAGCCGTTCCCGGCCGTGTTCCGCCGGGGAGTCTCACCGCTCGCGTCGTCCGGGGCGCTCGCGCCGACCGGTTCCGGTGAGGGAACCCCGCCCTCCGCGGCGTCGGGGGCCGGTTCCGGGGACGGGGGGTCCGTCGTGGTCGCCGGTTCCTGCGGCTCTGCGTGGTCCATGCCGGCTCCCCTTCGGCTGTCGGCTCCCGTCGGGCAGCCGTGTGGTCGATGTTGAGGGGGAGGACGAGGGGAACGGGTGTTCCGGTTGCGATCATGTGGCGCGGGGCGCCTGCCGTACGTGCCGGTGGCCGTCGAGAGGGAAGGCCGGCGGGGCGGCGGGGAGCAGACCGGACAGTACGAAGCCGCTCTTCTCGGCGACCCGGCAGGAGGCCGTGTTGTCGACCTGGTGCAGCAGCTCCAGGCGGGTCAGGCCCTCCCGGGCGAAGGTGGTGAAGGCCCAGTCGGCCAGGGCCGTCAGGGCTCGCGGTGCCACTCCCCTGCCCCGCGCGTGGGCCGCCGTCCAGTACCCGACCTCGGCCGTGGCGGCGGTCGCGATCGACCGCTTGAGCACGACGTGGCCCGCCGGCCGGGCGTCGGACGCCTCCGTCTCCTCCACGGCGAACGCGAGGCGTTCGCCGGCCTCCCAGCCGCGCCGCTGCTCGGCCACCCAGCGCGCCGCGCCCGTCTCGTCGTGCACGGGCGCGCTCGCCCAGCGGCGCATCGCCTCGTCCTCGTACAGCCCGGCCAGGACGGCCGCGTCCTCGGGTGCCCAGGGGCGCAGGGTGAGGGGGCCGGCCGTCAGGCGTACCGGGGCGATCGGGGTGGTGGGCATGGCGCGAGCGTATACGCGCCGTGCCGACGGGCCGTCAGAACAGGCTCAGCAGCGCCTCCGCCGGGTCGGTGAGGGTGGTGTCGGTGCCGGGGAGGGGGAGTTCGAACCAGACCGTCTTGCCGCGGGGGGTCCGGCGGGAGCCCCAGGCCGCGCTGAGCAGGCCGACGAGCTGGAGGCCCCGGCCGCCCTCGTCGGTGTCGCGGGCGCGGCGGCGACGGGGCTGGACCAGACCCGAGTCCCAGACCTCGCAGACCAGGGTGCGGTCGAGGAGGAGACGGAGTCTGATCTCTCCCTCGCCGTACCGCAGGGCGTTGGTGACCAACTCGCTGACCAGGAGTTCCGTGGTGTCGACCAGGGGCTCCATGTCCCAGCCGATCAGCTGCGCGCGGGCGTACTCGCGGGCGCGGCCCACGCTGCGGGGCTCGCGGGGCAGGGTCCAGTCGCCGACGGACTCGGCGGGCAGTCCCTGGACGCGGGCCATCAGCAGGGCGATGTCGTCCTCGCCGTGGTGGGTGTCGAGGGTGTTGAGGACGTGGTCGCAGACGTCCTCCAGGGGTGCGGAGGGGTCCGTCAGGGCGTGCACGAAGGCCTGGAGGCCCTCGTCGAGGGGGTGGTCGCGGCTTTCGACCAGTCCATCCGTGTAGAGCGCGAGAAGGGCGCCTTCGGGCAGTTCGACCTCCACCTCCTCGAAGGGCTCGCCGCCGACGCCGAGCGGCATTCCGGGCGGTACGTCCAGCATCAGCGCGGGCTCGCCGGGTTCGACCAGGACGGGCGGCAGATGGCCCGCGTTGGCGAAGGTGCAGCGCCTGGTCACCGAGTCGTAGACGGCGTAGACGCAGGTCGCCAGGTAGACCTCGGAGAGGTCGGCCTCGCGGGGGCGGCGGGCGGCCCTGGTGGCCTGCTGGACGCCTCCGGGGGCGCCGAGGCCCCGGGCGATCTCGTCCAACTGGGAGAGCACCTCGGCGGGTTCCAGGTCGAGCTGGGCCAGGGTCCGTACGGCGGTGCGCAGTTCGCCCATCGCGACGGCCGCGCGCAGACCGCGCCCCATGACGTCGCCGACGACCAGCGCGGTGCGGTGGCCGGGCAGTTCGATGACGTCGAACCAGTCGCCGCCGACCTCGCTGGGCCGGCCGGTGGCCACGCTGCCGGGCAGGTAGCGGCAGGCGATGTCGAGGCCGGAGGCCTCCGGGTCGCCGGGCGGGAGCAGCGAGCGTTGCAGTATCAACGCGCGTTCGTGCTCACGCCGGTAGAGGCGGGCGTTGTCGATGCAGACGGCGGCGCGGGCGGCCAGTTCCACCGCGAGTTCGCGGTCGCGGTCGCCGAAGGGCTCGCTGCCCTTGGTGCGGGCGAACTGCGCGAGTCCCACGACCGTGTCGTGGGCGACCATCGGCACGGCGAGCGTGGACTGCACCAGGCCGCCGTCCCCGCCGGGGACGCTCTGCGGGCGGGCGGTGCGCAGGGCGTCCGCGCAGGGCGAGTTGAACGGGTAGTGGTGGACGGCGCCCAGCTTCACCGGCTCCCCGGTGACGCTGAACGGCGCGTCGGACACGGCGCTGGCGAAGGCGACGCGACGCACCTCCGCGCTGCCGTCGGCGAGCCCCGGCGGGGTCTCGTCACCGGCCAGCAGACCCTGGTACAGGTCGACGGTGGCCAGGTCGCAGAAGCCGGGGACGACGACGTCGAGGAGTTCGCGGGCGGTCGTCTCCAGGTCCAGGGAGTTGCCGATGCGGGCGCCCGCGTCGTTGAGGAGGGCGAGATTGCGCCGTGCGGCGGCGGCCTCCCGGGCGGCCGCGCGGCGGGCGGTGATGTCGGTTCCGAGCCAGGCGATGCCGATGGGCCGGCCGCTGCCGCTGTGCACGCGGTAGAGGTTGACGGACCAGTGGCGGCGCTCGTCGGAGCCCGGCACGAAGCCCGTGACGTGCATGTCCGTGATGGAGTCGCCGGACTCCAGGACCCGGCGCAGGGTCGCGGCGACCCGCTCGGCCTCCCCGCGCGGCAGGTAGTCGTGCACGCCCTTGCCGCGGTGGTCGTCGGGGGCGCCGCCGAAGATGGACGCGAACCGCTGGTTGGCGCGGCGTACCCGCAGGTCGGGGTCGATCAGCAGGAAGCCGAACGGAGATTGGCCGAATATGGCCTGCGAGGCGGCGAGATCGGTCTCGATACGGCGCAGGGTGCGGACGTCGACGACGATGCAGACGGCGGCCTTCTCCCCCTCCTCGGTCCGCGTCGGCATGACGTAGACCTCGGCGAGGCCCTCCCGGTCGCGCTCGTCCGCCGCCATGGTGGCCGGCAGCCGGAAGGGCACCACTCCGGTCCACTCCCGGCCGTCGAGGATCTCGGCCATCTTGCGCTGGCCGCGCTCCCGCCGGACGGGCTCGATGAACGCCTCGATGGGGTCCATGCCGACGGCCCGCTCGGCGGGGATGCCGAAGATCTGCTCGGCGCGCAGGCTCCACTGGTCGACCAGCCCGTCCGGGCCGATGGAGAACGAGGCGACCTTGATGTAGTCGTAGATGGAGCCGGGCG
This sequence comes from Streptomyces sp. NPDC059787, assembly GCF_042732315.1. Classification (NCBI taxonomy): domain Bacteria; kingdom Bacillati; phylum Actinomycetota; class Actinomycetes; order Kitasatosporales; family Streptomycetaceae; genus Streptomyces; species Streptomyces sp. NPDC059787. Next base: position 32,271 of record NZ_JBHWHX010000021.1, on the reverse strand, counting down.
GACTGCTCTGCCACATCGCGTCGGCGGACGGAGCATCGCCGAAGACGGGGCCGTCCGCGGCCCCGCTCCTCGCGCCGCCCGACGAGTCCTCGGACTCCGTGGCCTTCGCTGGTATCTCGCTCACGCGAACCGTCCCCTCCAGCTCACCGCGTCCGGCACCGGTCACCGGGGGCGGCTGCCCGCAGTATCCAGCACTACGGCGCCGCACAACACGGTGTTCACGATCACAGCACGGTCCCGATGCTTTTCGGTCCGCGCCGTGAGAACACTTCCAGTCTTCTAACCAGCGGACACGTCGTCGAACCCCCCTCTTCGACAACCTCCACAGCCCTCGACCGGTCACTCGACGGAAGTGGCGGGCGCGTACACCGTGAACGGGCGTGCGATCCCTCATCTCGGCACCGCGAGTTCGAACCACACGGTCTTGCCGGCGGCACCCGCCCGGGTGCCCCAGCGGCGGGAGGCGGAGGCCAGGAGCTGCAGCCCGCGTCCGCCCTCGTCCTCGGGCCGGGCGGCGCGTTCGTGCGGGGGCTCGGGGAGGGGGTCGGAGACCTCCACCAGGAGGACACCGGTGTGGTCCGTGGGGCGCGTCAGGCGTACGCCGACGGGGGCGGTGGCGTGCCGCAGGGCGTTGGTGACCAGTTCGCTGACCAGCAGGGCCGCGAGGTCGCCGACGCTGTCGAGGTCCCAGAGGCGCAGTTGGTCACGGACGGCGCGGCGGGCGGCGCGCACGGTTCCCGGGTCCGCGGAGAAGGTCCACGCGGCGTGGTCGCCGTCGGTGTCGCTCACGCGGATCACTTCCCCGCCGAGGGAGTCCGTCCATGTCCGGTTTCATGGGGTTAATGGGCACATACCCGATATCCCGGACGGAGTACCGCGCCCGACGGCGCATCGTGGCACGAGCGGCGCGGAAAGGCGCCCACGCACCGTCACCTCCGCCTCTGCACGCCGGACTCACGCTTCACACGCCCTCCCGGAGGCCGAGGTGCGTGAGGGTGTCGCGGACGGCGGGCACGTCGTGGTCGAGCCAGTCGACGTCCCAGATCCGGCCGGGAGCGAGCCAGCGCAGCTCGTCGTGGTCCTCCAGGGGCCGGGGTGCGGCGGAGCCGGGGCGCAGGCGCGCGGTCCACACCCGCATCACGTACGGCGTCCGCAGCGGCCACTCCCCCGGGACGCGCTCCACGGCCTCGGCGTCGATCCCGAGTTCCTCGCGCAGCTCCCGCACGACGGCCGCCTCGGGGGTCTCGCCCGGTTCGACCTTGCCGCCGGGCAGCTCCCAGCGCCCGGCCAGTTCGGCGGGTGCGCTCCGGCGGGCGGCGAGCAGCCGCCCCTCGTGCCACAGGGCCGCACCGACCACCACGATCCGCTCGCTCATGCGCCGGAGCCTACGGGAGGTGCGGGCAGGGGCCCGCCGGCGGTCGGGGTCAGTCGGCGGACGTTCCGTTCTGGCCGATCCGCTCGACCCAGTAGAGCTGCTTGTGTCCGCGCCCGTCGAGGCTGTCCGCGATCCTCTCGGCCTCGGCGCGGGTCGCGTACCTGCCCACTCGGTAGCGATTGCCGTTGTCGTCCTGACGTACGACGAGCCAGGGAAGAGTCACCGTGCCGTCGTTCATCGCTCCCCTCCACTTCCCGTCCGCGACCGGTGCCGCGCCCCGCCCGATAAGGAAACCCCAGTCCGCATATGCCCGAGCCTACGCCTTACCTTCACTGAGCGAATACGCCTTTTCACAAAGAGGCACGCAACCAGCCAGAACGCAGGGGGCGCACGGTGGCGGACGCGCCGTGCGGGAAGGCCGACACGTCCGGTCAGCGGCACACCGCCCGGCACACCGCGCTCCGGGGGCGACCTGGGAGAACGGCCAGATTGCTACGGCACGGGGGCGACGACGCCACGGGCGACGCGCCGGGGCGGAGACGAACCGGGGGCGCGGAAGGGCGCGCGAAGGCGCACGAGGATCATCTGGAGAGGGCCTCGGCGGGAGCACGGAGGGCCGAGGAGCGGGTTTCCCCGGGGGCGTGAGGGGCTTCGCCGGGAGCGCCGAGGGCCGGGGTGCGGCGGATCGCCTCCGGGGAGGGAGCGGCGGGGTGGGCGGGCCCGTCCCGCCGGGTTCGCTACTTCACCGGGAGGTGGTAGGCGGCCCGGTAGCGGTCGGCGGGGACGATCACGTCGGCGGTCTCGACCGGCCGGCCCGAGGCGAAGTAGGTGCGCTCGATGACCAGGACGACATGCCCGGGGACGCCGCCCAGCAGCACCAGTTCCTCGGCGAGGCCGGGGCGGGCGCCGACCTCCTCGGTGACGTTGTCCACGATCACGTCGATGGCGCGCATGCGCTCGACGACGCCCATGCCGCCGAGCGGCCCCTCCTCGGGCAGCATCACGGGGGTCCGGCCGGTGAGGGCGAGCGGCTCCCAGGAGGTGGAGAGCATCATCGGCTCGCCGGCCTCCCGGAAGAGGTACCTGGTGCGCATCACACGGTCGCCGGGCTCGATGCCGAGCCGCTCGGCGACGGCGCCGGGGGCCTCGGCCTGCTCGCTGCTGGACTCCCAGGTGCCCCGGACGCCCGCGTCGGCCTGCTCCTGACGGAATGGCGTGGCCCCCCGCTCCGGACGGAACCCGGAGCGGGCCACCCGCCGGGGCACCGGACGCTCGCGCACATACGTCCCCGAGCCGGAGCGGCCCTCGACGAGCCCCTCCGCCATGAGGACCTTGCGCGCCTCCAGCGCGACCGTGTCCGAGACGCCGTACTCCTCGCGGATCCTCGCCTGGGAGGGGAGCCGCGTGTGCGGCGGCAGTCGGCCGTCGACGATCTTCTTGCGGAGATCGCCCGCGACACGCAGGTACGCCGGCTGCTCACCGAATGTCACGGGCCGCTCCCATCAGGTTGTACAGACAGCAACAGCGTGGCAACCGTAGGTTGTCCCAGGCAAGCGAAGGCCAGAGAATCACTCGATGTGATGACATCTGCCGGGTGAGGGCTTTACGCAGGCACTTTCTCCCCGCTATGGCGGCCCTCACACCTTCATTCCGCCGTCGCCGGTGTCGCGCTCGACCTCCTCGTCGTACTCGGGTGGCGTGGAGGTCAGCCCCAGGGCATGGCGCGCGGTGACCGAGACGTAAGGGTCGGTCACGTCCCAGCCCGCGTCGGCGTGCTCGATGTACGTGTCCGCGTCGTCGGCCCCGGCGGCCTTCGCCCACGCCCCTTCCGCCTCCTCCAGGTCGGCGGCGAGGTCCCCCACCGCCTGTTCGGCACCGGCGGGCCACTCGTGCGCACGCAGCATCCGGGTCTCCTCGGCGAGCGCGTCCGCGACCTCCGCCGCCCACTCCCTGTGCCCCGGCAGGTCGTCCTCGGGGTACTCCGACCCGGGGGCCTCGTCCAGCACCGCGTCGAGGACCGCCTCGGCCTCCAGATAGGCCAGTTGGTGCGCGTCGAGGGTGGTCCCGTCCCGGCGCAGCGACCCGGTGAGGGTCTTCCGCGGGTCCTGGTCGCCGAAGACGCAGGTGATCTCGCGGTCGCCGAAGCGCCAGCTCTCCCGGGACGGGACGAGGTAGTACACGTTCACGGTGGCGGGCAGCGCCCAGCCGTCCATGACGTAGGCGTCCCGGAGGTCGTAGCACCGCTCGTCGGCGGTGCCGGTGAGGCTGTCGTCGCCCGGATAGCGGTCGCCGGGAAGGCGGACGACGGCGAAGACCTCACCGTCGTGCTCCCGCGCGCAGGACACCCGGTCGGCGTCGGCGGCCCAGCCCTCCAGCCCGCCGGGCGAGTCGAAGCACTCGCCCTTGGCCAGGGCGAGGACGCTGTTGCCGCGCGCCCCGTCCTTGACGCCCTCCCAGACGTCGGCCAGGACACCGGAGGCGAGGGCCGTCACCCACAGCGCGAGCCCGAGCGACGACAGCACGGTTCCGGCGATCGCCATCCCCCGCCCCCGCTCCCCCCGCCGCCCGATCTGCCGCAGCGCGACCAGCCCCAGCACCAGCCCGACGGCCGGCACCAGGCACAGCACGCCGAACACCAGGGCGGCGACGGCGACACCGTTGACGACGGCCGGCGGCCGGGGACCGTACGGCCCGTAGAGCCCGTACGGCGCGAGACCGGGCCCGCCGCCGTAGGTGAACTGCGGCGGCGGATACGGGATCCGGTCCTGGGGAGCAGGGTGTTGACCCTGCGGGCCCTGAGGTTCCTGCGGGGGCCCGTGGGGCGGAGGTATGGACACGAGCCGCATCGTAGGCGCAGGTGACGGGCCCCGTCCCGGGTCGCCCCCCGTCGGACGGGAGTCCGTGGGTGAGCGGTGTTCCCCGAAGCCGGAACCGCGGCGCCCGGCCGCCCGGCGTCCCACCCCGCGTCACCGCTGACGCACGGTTTCCGGGCGCCGTCGGCCGTCTCGGCGGAGGTTTCCCGCGGGGCCCCGTACGCACGTACGGGTCGGGCGCGGCAGCGGGTGCCGTCAGTCGTCGAAGGCCGTGGCGCGGGCGCGCTTCTCCCAGGCCAGGACCTCCACACGGACCTGGTCGAGGTGGCCGAGGACCGCGCCGACGCCGTCGTCGCCGAGCGGCAGCCGCAAGGGGGTGTCCTCCGCCTCCAGGGCGGCCAGGATCAGGGCCGCCGCCTTCGCCGGGTCACCGGGCTGGGTGCCGTCACCGCCGGCGACGGCGGAACGGGTCTCGCCGACCTTGGCGTAAAGGCCGCTGTCCGGGCTGACCCCGGCCCTGCTCGTCTCGAACAGGCCGGTCCGGAACGCCCCCGGCTCGACGATCAGCACCTTGACGCCGAACTCCCGCACCTCGTCCGCGAGCGCCTCCGACATGCCCTCCAGCGCGAACTTGGTTCCGCTGTACGCCGCGAAACCGGCGAAGGACAGCTGCCCGCCCATGCTGCTCATCTGCACGATCGCCCCCGAGCGCCGCTCCCGCATGCCCGGCAGCACCGCCCGCACCAGCGCGGCGGGGCCGAGGACGTGCACGTCGAACAGCTCGCGCAGCTCGTCGTCGGTGGTCTCCTCGAACGCCCCGACATGGGTCCGGCCCGCGTTGTTGACCAGGACGTCGATCCGGCCGTGCCGCGCCACCACGTCCCGCACCGCGGCCTCGGCGCCCTCGACGTCGGCGACGTCCAGGCGCAGCGCCTCCACCTGGTCGGGGTGGGCGGCGACCAGGTCGTCCAGCGCCTCGGGCCGGCGGGCCGCGCCGATCACCACATCGCCGCCGGCGAGGGCCGCCTCGGCGATCGCCCGCCCGAACCCGCTGCTCGCGCCCGTGATCAGCCACACCTTGTTCATCCCGGCTCCTTGAGTATCGACTGCCCTTCGGTTACGTGAACCACCTTGCCGCCGGGGCGGGTTGACCGTCCAAGACCTTGGCTGATAACCGATGGGCATGATGACGGACGTCCACCTGCGGGATCTGCGCTACTTCCTGGCCGTGGCGGAGGAGCTGCACTTCACCCGTGCGGCCGAGCGCGTGTATGTGTCACAGCCCGCGCTGAGCAAGCAGATACGCGCGCTGGAACGGCAGTTGGGCGTCGAACTGTTCCGGCGCGACCGGCGGGGCGTGGCGCTCACCGCCGCCGGTACGGCACTGCTGCCGCACGCCCGGCGCGTACTGGAGGGCTGGGAGGAGGCCGCCACGGCGGTGGAGCGGGCGCGGGCGGCCCAGCGCAGCACGCTGGTCGTGGGCATGAGCACCAGCCCCGGCCGCGGCGGCCTGCTCCCGGCGATCCGCTCCCGCTTCACCTCCGCGTACCCGGACGCCGCGGTCCGGCTGCGGCAGGTCGGCTGGGAGGACCCGACGGCGGGGCTCGCGGGCGGCGAGGCGGACGTGGCGTTCGTCTGGCTGCCGCTGCCCGACGCCGGCCGCTACGACTGGACGGTGGTCGCCGAGGAGCCGCGCCTGGTCGCCCTCCCCGAGACACACCCCCTGGCCGCCCGTACGGACCTCACACTCGCGGACCTCGCCGGCGAACCGTTCCTGGCGCTGCCCCCGGGCGCGGGCGTCCTGCGCGACCACTGGCTCGCCCTCGACGAACGCCCCGGCGGCCCGCCCCGCGTCGGCGCGGAGATCGCCGGCACGGAGGAGACCTACGAGGCCCTGGTCGCCGGCCTCGGCATCTGCCTGGTGGCCGCGGGCAACGCCCCTCTGATCACCCTCGGCGGCGTCACGACCCGCCCGGTCCACGGCCTCTCCCCGAGCCGGTACGTCCTGGCCTGGCGGGCGGAGGACGGCTCCCGTCCCCTGGTCCGGGGGTACGCGGAGGCGTGCCGCCGGGCGACGGGGCAGCCGCGGCCCGCGCGGGGGCGGCCCTGACTCACATCGGATCCACAGGGTGCCGTTAGCATGTGCGGACTCAGGACGACCACCTGATCACCCGATCACCCGATCTTCACCCATAGACCAGGCAGTGAAAACGGAACCAAGCCGAATACCGGCGCACATACGTCAGCCGCGGGCGATGCTGTGGGCGGCCGCGGGTGTCGCGACCCTCGGATTCCTCATAGCCCTGGAATTCGCCGCGCGCCGCTACGGCCTGCCGGGGCCGATCACCCACCACGCCCGCGAGGTGGTCTTCGCCCCCGACTCGGGACCGCTGCTGTACGCCGGTCTCGCGTTGGCGATGGTGGTGCTCACCTGGCGGCAACGGCTCGTCGCGGCGGGCGCGGCGATCGGCATCGACGTCGTCTTCTTCCTGGTGCGGTGGGCGGCCGGCGCCGAGATGAACTTCGGCAACGGCGCGCTGTGGGTGGTCCTGGGCATCGCGGTCGTCGCCGTCACCCGCCGTACCGGCCCGGAACGCCTGCTGCTGCTGAAGGGCACCGGCCTCGGCCTGCTCCTGGTGGCCGGCCACAAGACGGGCGACACCTGGCTGCTCATCACGTCGAAGACCCGCCCGACGGTGCTCGACCCGTACGTCGCGCTCGCCGACCGCGCGCTGGGCGACCCGTCGTGGCTGGCCGGCCGGATCGTCGAGGCGACGGAGCCGATCGGCCCCTTCCTTCTCCACGTGGTCTACGGTCAGCTCCCGCTGGCGGCGGCGCTCGTCGGGCTGTACCAGCTGCGCCACGTGGCGGTGGAGCGCCGCTTCCCGGCCCACCACCTGGTGCGCACCTTCCTGGTCATCGGCCTGCTCGGACCGGCCGTCTACATGGTCTTCCCGGTCGTCGGGCCGGTCTACGCCTACGGCGCCGACGGCGGCCAGTGGGCGGTGGGCCACCTGTGGCCGGACACGCTGCCGTCCATCGGCACCCCGCACCCGGTCCCGTTCGACGAGATCACCCCGCGCAACTGCATGCCCAGTCTGCACACCGCGTGGGCCGTCACCCTCTTCGTCCATACCCGCAAGGGCTCGCGGGCGATGCGCTGGGCGGGCACGTTCTGGCTGGTCGCCACCCTCTCGGCGACGCTGGGCTTCGGCTACCACTACGGCGTGGACCTCGTCGCCGGTGTGGTGTTCGCGCTCACGATCGAGGCGGCGATGCGTTCGCTCGCACGCGGCTGGGACCGGTCGGCCACCTGGCTGGTCGCCTACGGCACGACGGTCTTCACCGTGCTCCTGGCGTCGTACCGCTGGCTGCCGCAGCGGATGGCCGAGCACCCGTGGGCGTTCGGCCCTCTCCTCGTCCTGGCGACGGTCTCGGTGATCTACGGCTACGTGCGCACCACCGCGCCGTGGGAGACGACGGCCGAACCGGAGCGGCAGCGGGAACCACAGCCGGAACCCGCCTGAGTGGCGTGAGGTGACGTCAGGTACCGGTCGGCGTTGACAACACCGGCCCGGTGAGCGAACGCTGACGCGCATGACGGACCGCTGCCTCACGGTCCGGGAGGTCACCGAGTCGGCGGGACGGCCGACCACCCGGTTCCCGGGGACCTGCCGCCCGCGCCGGATCGGGACGTCCCGTGCGGGCCGCCCGATCCGGATGCTGTCCGTGGGACACGGGCCGCGCCACGTCCTGGTGGCCGCCCGTCCGCACCCCGACGAACCGGTCGGTGCCGTGACCGCGCCGGCGCCGGCGGAGTGGACGGCAGACGGTGAGCGACTGTCCGCCGCGGCCGATCCCGCCCTCGTCACCTGGGACTTCATCCTGTGCCCGGCCCCGGACGGCGCCGCGCTGAGCGAGGGCATCGAAGCGGCCACGGCCGGCCCCGGCCCCACCCTGGCGGACTACTACCGCAGCGCCTTCCGCCCGGTCACGGCGGAACAGCCGGAGTGGGCACCGATCGTTCCGCGGCGACTCCCCGAGAGCCAGGCCCTGTTCGACGTGATCGACGAACTGCGGCCGTTCCCCCAGTGCTCCCTGCACGGCGTCGAAGCGGGTGGCAGCGGGGTCCGAGAACATCGGGCTGTCCACCTGGTGCGCACCCGCGCGGTACGGGGGGTGTCACGGCGATCGTCGAAGTGCCCATGTGGGCGAGCGACATGGCCGACGACCCGTCCCCGCACCCGGAGACCGCTCGCGTTGCGCGACCTCTCCGGGCTGGTCCGGGAGGGCGGACGGCAGGTGGCCGCCGTCTTCGACGCGGCACGCGGATTCCTGCCGCCGCCCGGGGACAGCGCACCCGGGCGCGTACTGGAATGGATGGCCGAGGGCCTCTACGACCTGGTCGCCACGTCCCGGGAACCCCTCGCCCTCCAGGCCGCCGCCGAAGGTCGCCGTCTGACGACGGCCGAGATCTTCCCCCTGGACGTCGTGGTCCGCCGCCAGCCGCTCCGCGCGGCGGGCCCGCTCCTACGACTGCTGAGGGCGTCGGACGACGTGACCGCCCCGGCACTGCACCGCGAACTCGACCCGGAGGGCAAATCGCCACACGTTGAAGCGGAACCGTCCACGACAACGCCGCCCCCTGCCGGCCTCGGCAGGTGGGCGGAGCGCCGGAGTACCCTCCTCCCGCCTTCGAAACTTTCGAATTGACCGTACATACTTGCGTTCCGACCTGGTCCGAATCTCCCTTCGGGCCGCATGTCGATCCATGCTATCAGCTGTCTGAGCAGGCAATATGCGCCCATCAAACACTCCCGTGAGCGCAGATATGTTTCCGAAAGAATGCCGAAAGCATTGACAGGGTCATGAAAGTCTCAGAAAACTGAGGCCGCCGAAGCAGCGGACCGCGGTCCCCCGCGACCCGCGACGGGGCCCGGTCGCCCGGTACCGCACGACGGCGGGCACTCCGTCGCGTCCCATGCAAGGCCGCCGGGCGGCAGAAGGCCGCGCGGTCCCCCACCTGCCTTCATCGGAAGGAAACAGCAGCATGCACCAGGACGGCACGCAGCAGGACCAGACCCGGCAGACGATCATTCCCCCCGGCCTGAGCCGCCGGGGCTTCCTCGGTGGCGCCGGCGCCGCCACGCTGGCCACCGCGTCCGGGCTCCTGCTGCCCGGCACCGCCCACGCCGCCACCACCATCACCACCAACCAGACCGGTACCGACGGCATGTACTACACGTTCTGGACCGACGGCGGCGGCTCGGTCTCCATGACCCTCAACGGGGGCGGCAGCTACAGCACCAGGTGGACCAACTGCGGCAACTTCGTCGCGGGCAAGGGCTGGGCCAACGGCGGGCGCAGGACGGTCCGTTACACCGGGTACTTCAACCCGTCGGGCAACGGCTACGGCTGTCTCTACGGCTGGACCTCGAACCCGCTGGTCGAGTACTACATCGTCGACAACTGGGGCAGCTACCGGCCCACCGGCACCAAGAAGGGCACCGTCACCAGCGACGGCGGCACGTACGACATCTACGTGACGACACGTAACAACGCCCCGTCCGTGGAGGGCACCAAGACGTTCCAGCAGTACTGGAGCGTCCGCCAGTCGAAGGTGACCAGCGGCTCCGGCACCATCACCACCGGCAACCACTTCGACGCATGGGCCCGCGCGGGCATGAACCTCGGCCAGTTCAAGTACTACATGGTCATGGCGACCGAGGGCTACCAAAGCAGCGGCAGCTCGAACATCACCGTCAGCGGCTGACATCCGTCCCACGCGCGACCGGCTGCGGGCCCCGTCCTCATGACGGGGCCCGCAGCCGGCGTCGCCCCCTGAGGCCGAGGAGCCCGGCGATGCCGGTCGAAGCTGAGGGCAGCCTGAACCGGGAGGTGCCGGGAGAGCGGGAAGCGGCCCCGACAAAGCCGGGACGTGCCAGTACTGCCAGATGGTGCGGGTCCGGCGAGCGAGACGGCGATGGAGGCGCAGTGGACGCGGGAGGCCGCGTTGCCGGGTCGGTGGCCGTGGTCGCGGGCGAAGCGCCGGTGCAGCATGAGGGTGCCCTTGACCTGCTCGACCACCCGCCGCTTCGGTTGCGGGACGAAGCCCTTGCCCTCGTCGTCCGGGTACTCGCCGTGGATGTGCTGGGCCGGATCATCGGTGTGGTGATCCTCGCCGCGGGCGCTCAGGGCGACGAGGCCGGTATCGCCCTGCCGGACCAGGCAGCCGAACGATGCAGCCGGGCGTCTTCCTGTTCGCGTCCGGTCCCGTCGTCTCCTTCGGCACCGCGTCAGGCCGCACGGCTCCGACCTGAGGTTTCGCGCCCTGCACCGTCGGTTCGTGTCCGCCGGCGTCGGGTGGTCCGGAAGCCCGGGGTGTCATCCCTCGGTCAGTCGCCGGACGGCGTCGAGTGTCCGCCGTGCTCCGTTTTCGGTCGCCAGATGTCGTGCCGCTCTTGCGGCGGATCGGCTGTGCGCCTGCTGCTTCACTACTTGGCCGAGGGAGTCGGCCAGCCGTTCGGCGGTGAGGGACCGGAAGGGGATGGGGGCGGTGGCGGCTCCGAGGGCGGCGAGCCGCCTCGCCCAGAACGGCTGGTCCGCGGTGACCGGCACGGGGACCGCGGGCACTCCGGCACGCAACGCGGCGGCGGTGGTGCCGGCTCCGCCGTGGTGGACCACCGCGGCCAGCCGTGGGAACAGCAGGGCGTGCGGTACGTCCCCGATGGTGAGCACGTCGTCCCCGTCGGCGGTGAGTCCGGCACTGCCGGCCTGGAGAACGCCGCGCAGCCCGGCACGGCGCAGGGCTCGCACAGCGATCTCGCTCAGCCGTTCCCCGTCGCCGGACGCCATGCTCCCGAAGCCGATGAGGACGGGCCGGGGCCCGGCGGACAGGAAGTCCTCGAGGCCGGACGGCAGCCGCTCGGCCGGATCGTGATGGGGCCACCAGTTGCCCACGACTTCCAGGCCGGGGCGCCAGTCGGAGGGGCGGAGCACCAGGGCCGTGCTGAAGCCGTGCAGGACGGGCCAGTTCGCCTGTTCCTGTCGTCGGCGCGTCTCGGAGGGGGAGGCCGGGGGCAGCTGGAGGCGGTGGCGCAGCTGTGCGACCGCCTGTTCGTAGACGCGGTCGGCCATCCGCAGCGCGAAGCGTCCGGTTGCCCGGTTGGCGAGTCGGCCCAGTGAGCGAGAACCGGTCACGACGGGTGGGAAGTCGCCGGTCGGCACGGTGGGCTGGAGGTACACGCCGAGGCTCGGTGTGCCGGTGGCCTCGGTGAGGTGCCAGCCGAGCGGGGCCGTGGTGGTCGACAGCAGGAGCAGGTCCGTGCCTTTGTCCACCACGTCGGCGAAGCCCTGCCCCAGTTCGGTGATGAACGCGGCGGCGGTGCGCATCAGTTCACGTCTGCCTGTGCCGCCGCCGCGCATGCGTGTGTCGGCGGGCAGGCTGCGGAATTCCAGCCCCGCGTCGCGTGCGAGGGGCGCGAAGGTGTCGGTGGCGGCGAGGGCGACGTCGTACCCGGCTCGGCGCAGTTCGGTGCCCAGGCCGGTGTAGGGCGCGACGTCGCCGCGCGATCCGGCCGCGGCGATCATGATCCTCATCGGTCCTCCTCGGAATCGGTGCCGTCGCCTGTGTGACGGGCCGCGTTGGCGTAGACGGCGTCACGCGTGTAGGCGGCCAGGCCCGGCCGTTGCTGCGAGGGCGGAACGACCAGAGCGAACGCGCGCGAGTCGGCGACGAAATCGTCCGCGATGCGCCGGTGAATGTCGGGCGGGCAGGAGGTGAACCAGCGTGCGATGTGCAAGCGGTGTTCCTCGGCGAGGTCCATGGCCCGCTCGCCGTCGCTCGGCTCCCCCTCGTCGAAGGCCGCGAGCAACTCCGCGCGCCAGGCGGCGGCCTCGCCCATGAGCCGGCGCCAGTCCTCCTTGGTGTGGGCGGTCGCGCGCGCCATCGCCTCGCGCTGTCCTTGCGAGTGCGCCCACTTCAGCTCTGCCTCGGTGGCATAGCTCAGGTCGAAGGTGATCTCACCGAAGACCTCGGAGCGTTCCTCGGGTGTCAGGGGCACCCCGGTCTTCTGGACCTCTATCGCCCGTTCCGCCACCTTGGCCAGCCGTTGCAGCCTGGCGATCTCCTGGTTCAGCTGCCGCTGCCGGGCAAGCAGCCGCTCCAGGGCGTTGGCCTGCGGATCCTCGAAGATCGCGGCGATCTCCTCGAGCGGGAAGCCGAGCTCACGGTAGAAGAGGATCTGCTGGAGACGGACCAGGTCGGCCTCACTGTAGAGCCGGTAACCGGCGTGGCTGCGCTCGCCGGGTGAGAGCAGTCCCGCCTTGTCGTAGTGGTGCAGCGTCCGCACCGTCACGCCGGCCATGGCCGCGAGCTGCCCCACGGAGTAGCTCATCCACCTGCCCTTTCGTCGGTACACAGCCTCGAGCCTGACGTAGGGGGAGGGTCAACTCGCGTTCGGCCGAGGGCATGGCGAGGGGCGCGGGGGAGCCCTGTGCCGGTCGGGTGGCGCAACGCGCCCCCCGGACAGTGTCGGAGACTCGTTCCTGCAAGGGCGTGCCGAAGGGGGAACGGTGAGAAGTCGGCGTTGGGCGGGCGTCACCACCGCAGTCATCTGCACAGCGGCCCGCACCGGTCAGGGGGCGGCCCTGCCATGCCGGAGAACGTGACGGCCACACCCTCGTGGCGGTTCTCGGCCGGCCCCGACAGCTCACTGTCCAACGACGCCGAAACCCGCCCCACGGTGAGCCTGGACATCACCAGCCGGGCAGAACGCGACGCCGTGGTGCACATCCGTGTCGGCCGCGCCGATCCCCAAGGCCCTCCGCCGACACTGGAGCAGAGGTCCGGCATCCACACCTGGCGTCCGGTCACGCCGACCACACACGCACACGACGCCACCGGCTCCTTCCCCCTGGATGTCCTCCCTGGTCAGAATCCGGCGTCGCTGCGGATGGATCCGCACGCACGCCCTGCCGAGCAGGGCACCGCCATCCCCGTGGACATCACAGCGCGCGACGGCAGCCACGCCCTCGGCCGCGAGCACCCGCGCATCGACATGACCGCTCTCACCATCGTGGCGACTGCTCCCGACCAGCCGGCAGACGACGTTCCCACGATGCGGCGCGACGGCGGGTGGAAGCCGGTCGAGTACACGATCACCAATCACGCGCGCAGTGACGTCCCGCCATCCGCATGCGACTGGAACTCACGTGCGAGCCGGATGCTGCCGGGTCATGGGACCAGCCGCCGACGGCAGCCATCACACACTGGTCGAGGCGGTCGGCCGACGCCTTCACCTACGCTGAAACGATTCGGGTGGGCCGGCGCCCGGCGGCAGGAGGAGGCAGAAGAGCACGCCCTCGTGACCGGGAGCCATCGGCGGTGGGCTTTCGGACCTGACGCCGGTTGTCGTGCGTCGACATGCGGGCGCATGGGTCAGACCTGTTCGTAGTGGAACGCCTTGATGAAGCAGTCGCGGGGCTGGGCGACGGCGAAGAGGACGCACTCCACGAGCGAGTGCGCGGTGAGGGCGCTCTCGGCCTCGCGTGGTGTGGTCTCCCACTCCTCGGAGAGCGGGTCGGGGTTGACGAAGTCGGGCGGGTAGAGCGAGATCACCCGGACTCCTTGGGAACGCAGGCGCTTGGAGAGGATGTCGGTGAACCCTGCCTGGGCGCTCTTGGCCGCGTAGAAGGCGTCGTGCGCGTCCGACCGGTGGTGGCCCGGTGTTCCGCATGCGGAGACCATCGTCACGACATCCGGTGTCTCCGAGTTGAGCAGGAGGGGGAGGAAGCTCTTCGTGGTCAGGACGGTGCCGGTGACGCCGGAGGCGATGGTGTCGACGACGTCGGCGTCGGTCGCGGACAGCAGGTCCGGCCCTTCGAGGTAGCGAGAGCCGTTGTTGACGAGTACGTCGATACGGTCCGTGTGTTCCGCGACACCGGAAGCGAAGTCGCGGATGGAGGCGGGGTCGGTCAGGTCGCAGGCGAAGGCGTGCACCCGCTGATGGCCGCGGTCACGGATCTCGTCGCCGACTCGTCGGGCGGCGGCGAGGTGGCGTGCCGAGAGGAAGACCTCGGCGCCGAGGTCCGCGAGGCGGATGGCCAGCGTTCGCCCGAAGTCCCGTCCGGCGGCCGTGATGACGACGCGGCGGTTGTCCCACCCCATGGTGTCGCTCCTGGTTCGTGATCGGTTGGTACGGTGCACGGCGGCTGACGTCCGCGTCGTTGGCGGCCCGCTCTCCGGCTGCTGTTCGCTGCCACCGACCACGCCGAAACCGGCAAGCCGCGCAAGGGCCGGCTCTACGCTACCGGTCATGCCCACTCACAAACGGTCGTTCACCGTCAACGATGGTGTCGAGGTGCCCGCCCCCGGCGCGGACGAGGTCTGGACCGTCGGTGCTGTCATCCTCAACCGGGAGGGTCACGCCTTCGCCCAGAAGCGGAGTTCGGACCGTCGCCTGTTTCCCGGTGCCTGGGACATCGTGGGCGGTCATGTCGAGGAGGGGGAAACGCTCCTGGCGGCTCTCGCACGCGAAATCGAGGAGGAGACCGGCTGGCGCCTGACCCACGTGCGGCGGTTGCTCGGCACCACGACCTGGACGGGGAACGACGGCGGTGGCCTGCGTCACGAGGCCGACTACCTGGTCGAGGTCGACGGCGACCTGGACCGCCCCAGGCTGGAATGGTCCAAGCATTCCGCCTACGACTGGTTCGGCCCCGGCGATCTCGCCCGCCTCAAGGAGAACTGCGGACCAGGGGAGTTCATGATCCACGGCCTCGTAGCACGTGCCATCGAGGATCGCCCGGACACGTCCCGGTGACCTGCGTCGGAGGTTCTTCGGGCAGGAGGTCGTTCCAGTTTTCCGGCCCAGGTCACCAGGTCACCTTCTAGGGTCGTCCGTATGATGATCGACGCCGATGCCGCCGGCTTGCTCTTCGAATCCCTCCGGGCGGACGCCCTCACCAGCCCGGACCAGCTGCGCGAGCTGTACCCGCAGCCGAACCCGAACGCGCTCCGCAAGGAGACCGACCGCCTGACCGAGGAGACCCGGGCGCTGATCGCCTGTTCCTCACTGGTGTTCGTCGGCAGCGCGGACGCCGAGGGCCGGGCGGACGTGACACCGCGCGGCGGCCCGGCCGGGTTCGTCTCGGTGCTCGACGAGCAAACCCTGGTCATCCCCGACGCGACCGGCAACAAGCGACTCGACACCCTGCACAACGTGCTGCGGACCGGACGCGTCGGACTGCTCTTCCTCATTCCCGGCCGCCCGACCACGCTGCGGGTCAACGGCCGCGCCTGCGTCTCGGCACGTCCGGAGCTGCTCGCCCGGCTCACTCCCGTCGGCAAACCGCCGGTCACGGCAATCGTGGTGCAGGTCGAACAGGTCTATCCGCACTGCCCGAAGTCACTGATGCGCGCCGGCGCCTGGAAACCGGAGCAGTGGGTACCCGCCGACGCCCAGCCGACCAGCGCCGAGGTGACCCTGGCCCAGCTGGACCTGCCGGGCCTGACCGTCGACCAGATCGAGGAGGCCGAACGGGAGTCACTGCGCCTGCGCTACGAGTGAGTCCGGTCCGGGAGGGCGTTCACGTGGCGCGTCCGGCGATTCGGCGCTCGACGGGACGCGCACCGACGGTCAGCCGGTGAACGGAATGCCTGCGGCCCCGGCGCCCACCACGCGGTCCGCTTCGGCCGGTCCGGCGGCCTCTGGAAGCAGGGAGTCAACGCCCTGGCCCGCCTCCGCGACCACCCCGGTCACCCCCTGCCGGGCACCGCCGCTGGACGGACCTCCACCACGCCTTCGCCGACGGCTGGACCCGGCCGGCCGTGCCGGTGCCGTCGGCCGTCAGTGGAAGCGGTGGTGACCGCAGGCGACATGACGGAGGGTGAGCATGTCGGCGGCGCCGAGCAGACCGCGGGTCAGGAAGTACTCGGCGAGTTCGGCGCGGCTGGGACGCGTGGCGGTGTCCGGCCACAGCTCCGCCCTGACCTCTTTGAGTACCTTGTCGACGTAACCCACGCTGAAGCCGGCACACTGCGCGGCCACCGCTCGGTCCCTCAGGTCCTGGAAGGCGGGGTCCCCGGACAGCCAGGGGGCCAGGACGGCGACCAGAACGGTTCTGGACGACTGCTGAACGAGCATGCGCTCCACCTGGGGGGTGGGTTCGGGGCCGCGGTAGGTCATCGTCCCCGACTGGGTCTCGGCCTCCCCGTCCGGTTCGGCCGCCGGCCCGATCACGACGCCGACCTGGATCTCGCCGTTCGGCCCGAAGTAGAGGACGGTCCGGCCGGGGCCGAGGCGGACCGCTCCGCCCTGGCCGACCTCTTCGTACCCGCCGCGCGGGAAGGCGACCCTGACGCGCCGGCTCCCGGACTCGTTCAGCAGCATCCAGCGGTCGGCGAGGTACCTGATCAGAGCGCAGTTGGGCCGGCGTGAGATGAAACGGCCCCTCTCCTCGTCGTCCGGGGCGATCACCTGCCGGGTGAGGTAGAAGGTCCGCTCCGGAACGAGCTGGTAAGACCGCAGACCACTCGGGCTCTGGAGCTCGATGGCCGCTCGTGGTGCGACGTGCATGACCCCCCGATCATTCACTGAACAGAAGTGGCTGCTCGATTGATCCGCTGAGGACCACATCGGCGACAATTACGGTGATATTATCTGTTCCTCCCGCTTTGAGAGCAGACTTCATCAGAATCGAAGCGGCTTCCGCGGGCGCCATGTCGGCGGTCGCCAGAATCAGCCGGTGCAGCTCCCGCTCGTCCAGGTCGGCCGGCAGCCCGTCGCTCGACAGCACCAGCCGGGTGTCCGGACAGGCGTCGATCGCCCACAGGTCGGGACGGACCGGTACGGATGAGCCGATCATCCTCAGCAGCGGACCCTGCGGAGCGGAGTGCGGCATGGTGATCTGTCGCACCGCCGTCCGCTCGGGAGGCACCGCCCAGACGTAGCCGTCTCCGACGTGCGCCCCCATGATCCGGTCGCCGATCACGGCGCAGGCGTCCAGGGTCGTGGCCATGCCCCGCAGTCGTGGATTGCCCTTGACGTGCTGCAGGACGGCCGCGTTGGCGTCCCGGAAGCCTCCCTGGAGGTGATGGTGGGTATGCTGCGCGCCGCGCCGCCAGGCCTGGACCACCGCCTCGACGGCCAGCTTCGACGCGACCTCGCCCGCCGGAGCACCGCCGACACCGTCGGCCACGACCAGCAGATCCGTGTCCGCGAAGTGGGAGTCCTCGTTCCGTCGCCGGTGCCGGCCGGCCGTGGTCGCCGCTCCGGCGTGCAGCCACACCTCGGCGCCGTCCTCGCACTGACGCTGCGGGACCGTCTCCGGCAGTTGCACCGACTCCCGTGGAGCCCCGGCGTCCGGGGCCTCCGGACGCTTCTCGGGTGGCAGCGCGGGCAGCGACCTGCGGGGGGTCAGGATCGGTTCGGCCGGGTGCTGCTCCTCCGCGGAGGTCTCGTCCTGCGCGGGAGGCCGCCCGGCGGAGGCCGCCGGCGGACTGAGCGCCGGCAGTGTGCGCGACGGCTCCCGCAGCCGGGGCGGGGCACCGTGGCCGGGTGTCCCGGGGGTGTGCCTCTTGGCAGGCGTCGCCGCACGGACCCCCTTCTTCGGCGCACCGCGATCGGCCGGCGGTCGGCCGTGCGGTGGCGCGGACGGTTCACCGGGCCCGGCCGGGGCGTCGTTCCGGGGCCGGGGACGGTGTACGAGGGGGAGACGCAGTTCTCTCACCATGAGGATCACCACCGTGAGAAGGGAGACGGTCACGACGACGGCCGCGACGACGGCCATGAGGTTCGCGAGTTTCAGCATGGCGGCTACTCCGACTCCGTCTCGGTGTCCGCCTCGTCGCTGAGGCTCTCCTCCGCGCCGCGGGGCAGGCCGCTGAGCGCGATGTCCGGTCCGACGGACATGGCCAGTGCGTTCGGATCGTCCCGTATCAGTTCCTGGGTCACCTGGTGCAGCATGAGCAGCGCGTTCTTGGCCGGTGTCGCCTCCTCGTTCTCGGTGAGGCGCTGGTGCCGATCGTAGGAAAGCCACTGGTCGGCCAGGTCCGCGACGTTCTTGGGCAGGCCCGGGACCAACTCGTCCAGCCGTGCCGGACGGTGGCTGCGCTTCATCAGTTCCGCGATGTGCATCATGTCCGGGTCCTCGGAGAGGGTGTTCGCCTCGCGGGACAGGGCGGGTTTGCCGGAGATCAACCAGTACAGCAGGCTGCCCATGGCGTAGATGTCCGACAGCCGGGACCGGTCGTCGCGGAACTTGGTCACCGTCATCTGCTCGTAGGACATGTAGAACGGGGTGCCGCGCGGGCGGTCGCTCTGAGTGGAGTTGGCTTGCGAGAACTGCTTGGCCAGGCCGAAGTCCGCGAGCGCGGGACGCAGATTGCGCTGCTCGTCGTCCTCCCAGGACAGCAGGACGTTCTGCGGCTTGATGTCCAGGTGAGCGATGTCCTGCTCGTGGACCGCGTCGAGACCCCACAGCAGCTGATCGACCATGATCAGGCACCACTCCAGGGGCCTCGTCCTGACCACGCCGCGTCCGTAGACCGCGAGCGAACCCGGTACGTAGTGCGGGGTGACCGTCCACAGCCACTTCCCGGTCGCGCCGCTGTCGAGCACCTTGACCGCCCAGTCGCTGCGCACCTTCTCGGCGGCCTCCAACTCCCTGCGCCACTCCTTGGCGTTGCGGCCTTCCTTCGACAGCAGCTTGATGACGAAAGAGGCCGGAGTCCCCGGCTGGTGCAGGTCCCGGCAGAGCAGGACGGCGGCCGCGTATCCGGGGGTGTCGGCGTTCGGCAGATCGCCCACGACCTGCCACCGGCCGGCGAAGGTGCTGCCGGGCGGCACCACCATGACCGGTGCGTCCACGTCGTCACTGACGCTCTCGGCCGGTCGCTCCCCGGGCTGTCCGGACGGGTCCTTTCCGTCCACCCGGACGCCGGTCCCGGACCGCCGTCGCCAGGAGGCGTCCCCGCCGCCGAGCCGGGCCACGGCGTCCACGGTGGTGGGGGTGATGACCGACGCGTTGCGGTGCGCGAGGTCGGTCACCATCCGGACCGGCAGCAGGAGCAGCCGGAGGGCCACGTGCACCAGCGCCACGAGCAGCAGCCACACACCCATCAGCGCGTAGTCCACCGCCCAGCCCACGGCGAGCGACCCCACGCTGGTGATGGCGGCCGTGGCGCCACCGGCCGCGTACGCGGCCACGCTGTCCATCCCGGTCGCGGCCTTGTCCCCGCTGGTGGTCAGGTAGGCGCGGTAGCAGCCGAGGATGATCGAGCCCACCACGGCCACCACCGACAGCACGTAGACCGCGCCGGTGACGGCACGCTTGACGCTGCGCGGCTGCTGGTCGAGCGGACCGACCCGGTGCGAGTTGCGGTCGGCCAGGACGAACGGCAGTCCGCCCAGCACCAGCGTCCCGCCGACGAACACCCAGGCCACCGACTCGGCCATCTCCAGTTCCGGACCGCCGGCGTGGATCACGCCCTTGGTGGGGTGGTACTGGTCGGGGGCGAAGATGGCCTTCGCGGTCAGCGAGACCAGGTAGTACTCGGACCTGACGAACAGGAACGCCCCGGTCACCGCGATGATCGCAGCGATCAGCGGCCACACCGGCCAGCCGCCCTTGGAGATGCCGTGCCGGGCGGCGGACACCGCGCGGCCGGTGTTGTCGGCGGCTGCCTGGAGATCCGCCGTCACCAGCCCGAGGCAGTACGCGCACCACTCGGCCACGGCGACGGCGACAGTGTGCAACTGCCTGCGCAGGAAGGCGGACAGCGGCAGCAGCAGGAGACAGGCGACGCCTGCCCAGACGACGACCGGAATTCCGCTCACGCGCCGCCTCCGGTGGAACCGGCGGAGTTCTCGAAAAGGTGCTCGGGATATCCGGGACGAGTGATGGAGACCGTGGAAGCGCCGAGCTCACGGAACTTCTTCGTCCACCGGGTTTTCCGCGCATCACACCGGACGGCCTGCGAACAGGAGAAGTTCACCACCGAGACCGTCGCTCCGGCCATGCGCGCCGTGGACTGCTGCTGCAATCCGTCGGGGTCGAGGTCGGACGCCATCACGAGGTGGCGGGGGCCCTTCCGGGACGGGTCGGCGAACTGCTCGGACGCGTTCTTGAGGCAGCCGCCGAGGTCCGTTCCCGATTCGGACGCCGACACCTTCAGGGAGTTCAGCCTCCGCCCTTCCGCGCGGGCGGAGGAGACCGCCTGATCGTGCAGTTCGTCCCATCGCTCGACGAATTCCTGCGCGTTTCCGGAGACCCGGCTGCCCTGAAATGGAGCGGAACTCGCGCCGACGGCGGCCGGCCTGCCCCGCAGGGCCGGGATGTCCAGCTTCAACTTGGGCGGTTCGCCGTACGTGTTGACCCCGATCGTGTAGACGTAGACGGTGCTGGCCTTCCGACCAGGTACGACGAGCTTCGGCAAGGCCTTGGCGACCGCGCTTCGCGCCGACTCCCGCTCGGCGGTGGGGTAGGAGCTCGACGTGTCGAGGCAGACCACGACGACGGCGCCGGGCCGGGTCGCAGCCGGAAAGGAGTCGTCACTGATGCTGGCCGCCCCGGAGTTGGAGCTCCCCGACGGGGAACACGCCGCACAGACCGACGCAGCGATCAGAAACGAACCGGAAAGAAGAATTCTCCGCAGTCGCCGACCGCGAAACGTAATGCGCATGATCAACCCCCACGCATGATCTTTCACCGAAGGGTGCGTGAAAGCACCGACGGACGTGACGGCATGAACAGCCGTCGCAGACGAGAAACGAAGAGACGAGAACCGCGCCGTCACGGTCGACGGCGAACTCACACAGCCGGCGTGCTCCGCGTGAACCCCCGGCGCCACAGCCCTTGACCCCGTGACGACAATTCCAGCATTGCCGTCCATGCGGCGGCCAGTACGAAGCCTCGTACTCTTTCGGCGACCCCCCGCCGCCGTACCCCTCCCTCGGACTTTCCCTTGCCATCTTGCCGAAAACAACCGTTCCGGAACGGTCTTTCGGTGAAACCGGTGCGGCCGGTCCGGCGCCGGCCGCCCGTCTCAGACCAAGTCCCCGGCGTCCGGCTGCTCCCGCAGGGCGGTGAGAACGGCAAGGTGTTCCCCGGCCGACAGCCCGACCGGCCACGGCTGCTCCTGCCGCAACGCCTCTTCCACCGTCTCCGCCGTTCCCGGCAGGTGCGGCCATTGCCAGACCAGCATCCGCATCGCCAGTTCCCGCAGAACGGGATCGGGATCGTGGCGTGCCCGGTCGTGGACCAGGGCCTCCGCCTCCTCCTGGCCCAGCAGCCAGTGCCGGAAGGCAGCTTCGCGCGGAAGTCGCATCAGGTCGTTCGCCGCCCGGTCGGCGAACAGCGCCCGCACCTCCTCGTCCGCCGGGTACCGCTCACCGAGGAGGTCCAGCGCCGTGGCACGCGGCCGGGCGTCGGGGTCGTCGACGGCGCGCTCGATCAGCAGGCGGCGCACCTCGGGATCGTCGGGCCACTGGGTTCCCAGCATCTGGAGCGCGACCACCCGGGGATGGCTGTCGGGCTCGTCCACCGCCCGCTCCAGCAGCAGCTCCCGGGCCCGAGTGTCACCGTCGGGCCACTGACCGGCCAGCAGCCGCACCGCGGCGGCGCGCAGCAGCGGATCACCCTCCCCGACGGCACGGACCAGCAGCAGATCCGCGGCCCGCTCGTCGGTGAGCCGCCGTCCGGCGACGATCCGCAGCGCCTCCAGACGGGTCGCCCCGTTGCGGTCGTGAGCCGCGCGGTCCAGCAGCACGGCGGCCACCCGCTCGTCGTCGGTCCGGCTCTCGCCGAGCAACCGCAGCAGAAAGGCACGCGTCCCGCTGCGCGGGTCCTCAGCGGCCCTGCCCAGCAGGAACTCCCGTACGTCCGGGTCGGCGGAGCACCGGTCGGCCAGTGCGCGCAGCGCGGCCTCGCGCACCGAGGTTTCGCCGTCCTCCACGGCACGCTCGCGCAGCAGGGCGGGGTCCAGGGTGTCCTGCGGCCACTGCTCCGCCAGCAGCGTCAGCGCGGTGGAACGGACCAGCGCGTACTGGTCGGAGGCGGCGCGCTCGCGCAGCAGGGCCGGGACGTGCTCGCGCGGCTCATAGTGCTCGGCGACCATCCGCAGCGCACCGGCTCGTACGGCGCCGACCGCGGAGCCGAGCGCGCGGTACGCGAGCGCGCGTACCTGCGGACGGCCGGCCCAGTGCTGACCGAGAAGTCCGAAGGCGATCCGCGCCACATGCTCGGACCCCGTGTTCTCGGCCTGCGCGCAGAGCACCTCGGGAGTCCGCTCGTCGTCCGCCCACCGCTGGGCCAGCGTCATCAGCGCGGCACCGCGGGCGTAGTCGCTGGGCTCTTCGGCGATGCGTCGCAGCAGCAGCGCCCGCACCGGCTCCTCGCGCCACCAGTGCTCGCCCAGCATCTGCAGCGCGGTACGGCGCACACGGTCGTCGCGGTCGGTGACGGCGCGCTCGAGCACCAGCTCCAGACCACGTCCGTCCCGAGGGTGACGCTCGGCCAGCACGCGCAGGGCGGCTGCCCGGATGCCACCGCCCTCGTGGAAGCGGGCCAGTGTCCGCAGCCGGGCCGGCTCCTCGTACAGGTGGCAGGCCAAGTGCGCGGCGGCGGACTCCTCCGAGATGACCAGCCCGCCGTCCTCGTAGAAACGGTACTCGGGAACGAACTGTCCGCTCAGATGGAACCAGCGCAGGTAGCGGGCCCGCCCCTCCCACGACTCGGGCAGACCGGCGAGGACCGGTCCCAGCTCCCTCAGACCGTCGCCGGAGCCGACCGACAGGGCGGTGGTGAGTTCGTCGACGACCATCCTGCTCTGTGCGGCGAGCAGTTGCGGCCGGCCGAACTCGGCCAGACAGCGCGTCGCCAGGACGAGGATGCCGGGATCGGCGCTGCGCCGGTACAGGGCGAGCAGGTGCTCGACCATGGCCGCCGCCTCGCGGTCGTTCAGCTGACCGGCGAGCAGCAACAGCACCTCACGCCAGGAGGGGTCGGCGGCGTGCCGGGTGACGACTTCGTCCAGCAGGTCCCGTACGTCGGTCCAGCTCCGCCGGTCCCGGTAGCGGGCGGCGATGTCCCGGGCGACCAGGTACTCCAGGAAAGCCCGGTGGACGAAGCCGTACACGTCACCGCCGTAACGTGCCAGGATGAAGTTGCGTCGCCACAGATGGGCGAGGAGCGCGCGGGCACCGGCCCGCACGTCCGGCTCGGACAGCGTGTACTGCTCCAGGAACTCCCGGAAAATGGCTTCGAGTTCGCTCCTGTGGATCTGGTTGCCGGCGATGCCGAAACGGCCCCCCTGCATGCGGCGGGCCAGGAACTCCAGCAGTTCCATGCGCTCGTCGGGCCCCAGTACGTCCGCCACGGCGGCCGGCAGCGTCTCGTCCAGCAGCTTGGCGTCGAGGTCCCAGTGCGCGACGAGCACGCTCACGGCGTGGTCGTAGACGCCCCGGCGGTGCCTGGGCAGCGAACGCCGTCGGCCGATGATGGCGAGGATGGTCAGCAGCAGCGGATTGCCGGCCAGTTCCCTGATCTGCCGGGACCGGTGCAGCGCGCCGACCAGCCGGCCGCTCAACTGGTCGGCCAGTCCAGGATCGTGTGGGCAGGCGATCGCGTACCAGCGGCGGACGAACGTCTCGATCTGCGGCTCGTCGAGATCCTGGAGCACATGGTGCCCGAACCCGGCCTCGTCCAGTACCGCGTCCTCGTACCCGATCGTCCGGGAGGTGACGACGACCCGGGCCAGAGGGTTCGCCCTGGCGAACTCGGCGATCCTGCGCTCCATTTCCCGGCGCAGACGCGGAGCGAAGATTTCGTCAAGACCGTCGAAGACGACCAGGGCCCGTCCCTGTTCCAGCCGTAGACGCAGGACCTCGTACGGGACGGACAGCCCCTCCTCGCTGTGCAGATGGCGCAGCAGAGCCTCGAAACCGACCTCGTGCCAGCGGGGTTCAGCAAAGCGGCGCAGCTCGATGATGACGGGGAGGGTGCCGGCGAGCGCGTCGAGGGCGGTGTGCCCTCCGCCAGGGGCAGGGCGGGGCGGTTCGGCGTCGGCCAGAAGTGTCAGTGCCACGTACCGCGCGACGGTGGACTTGCCCGATCCGGGATTGCCGAGCAGGACGACGCAGCGGTTTCCCGGTGCGGCCAGCAGGGAGAGCACGGACTGGCGGAGCCGCCCGAGGTGGGCGCCGCGCGCGCGGACGGAGGTAAGCGCGTCCGTCGGCCAGGTGAGTTGATCCGCCGACAGTTCACCCTGCTCCAGCAGCCGCCGAACCAGTTCCCTGGGCAGGTCCGTCGGCCGGGACTCGGCCCGCACCACAGAAGGGACGAACACGTCCTGGAGACGGACGACCGGCTGCGGGTGCTGGTCGTCCAGCGGGGTGATCACAGCGAGGTCGAGGCGTCCGTAGGTTTCGCGCATGCGGTGCGCGTACTTGCGGATCGCTGCGTCGATCTCTTCGGGGGACGGTTCGGGTGTCGGGTCGGGGGCCACGGTGAGCAGGACGTTTCCATCACCGGTGATGATGGGGCCGACGTCCCGGGTGACCACGACGGCTCGGTCGCCCTGTGCCTGGGCCGTGAGGGCGGGGGTGGCAGGGAGAAGAGGAATAGCCGTGGTGACGGGAGGGGCCGGTGCGGGGACGGGTGGTGCGGGGACGTGCGGCTCCGGCACGGCGGGGGCGTCGGCCGACGGCCCGGAGGCGGGTGCCTCCAGGGCCGTCGCGGCGTCCGTGCCCGGAGAGCGGCGGCGGAACAGACCGGTCATGTGGCGTATCAAAGGTGCGTACCATCCCCCGTGATGATCTCCTCGGCGTTGCCGTCCACCGCCACAGCGCGTTTTCCCGACGCCGACACGTCCGGCCGGGGGGCTGGGGAGGGCGTCGCCGGGAGAGTGGCGGGGGGCGTGGCCGGAGGAGCCGGCGCCGGTGCCGTGGGCTGGACCGTATTGTGGTCACCGGTGATCACCCGCCCGGCGTTGCCCCTGACGGCGGCCGCCCGTTCGCCACCCGCACTCACCGTGCCGCCGATGTGGTCGCCCGCCTTCACCAGGGTGAACACGGACAAGGCGAGACCGGCCAGCGCGACCACTCCGCTGACCACACTGGCGACGGCACCGGCCGTGCCCAGATCCACCACGATCGCCACGACGATCAAGGCCACGATCGCGGCTCCGCAGACGAACCCCACGACCCAGGGCCATAACCGACGCGTAGGTGTTGGTGCCATGTTCGCTCTTTCCCTGAAATACGCCCTGTTTCCCGGCTTCTGCACGCGGGCGCACCACTGTAGGGGCCTCACCACCCTTCCGACAGTGATGGAGAGCAACTTGGGAGGCGCCCGCGGCGATCGCGCGGGCCGAATACGACCGAGGGGCTGGACGGCCGTCCGTCATCCGCCGTACACAGCGCTCAGCCACCTGGCAACGGCGGCATCGGTGTTCAGGATTCAGGGAGAACCGGGCATCGTCAGGTCGTGACCCCGCCCGCGGCGAGCCGGTCACTTCCCGGCCACGGACGGCGGGTGAACTGAGCATCGAGCCGCGGGAACCGGTGGGCACGCATCGCCGCTTCGAGGTGGTTCCCGGAGCTCAGACCAAGGTCGACCGGGGAGACGGGGGACAAGATCCTCTCGCACGTCCGCCCCGGGTGCTCGGCGTGGACGACTTCGCGCCCTCGGCTACCCGCAGAAACGCCGGAACGAGGGCGAGCGCGGCGCCAGGAGCCCGCACCAGGAGCTCATCGCCGGGGGAAGGGATCAGTAGGTCCGGCGGCCGGGCAGGGTCGCGTAGCGGACCGGGTCGCTCACCCCCGTCGCACGGCACGCCCGCCCGTGGTACCCGCGCAGCACGTCGGCGTCCAGCACGAATCCAGCACGGCAGAGATCCAAGGGCCTGACCCCGAAGAGCCAGACCCCACTCGGCCTGCATGTCCGCCGGACCAGCGAAATGGTGTCAGGTCACCCGCTACACGTTGAAGCGGAACTCCACCACGTCCCCGTCCTGCATCACGTACTCCTTGCCCTCCATGCGGGCCTTGCCCTTGGCGCGGGCCTCGGTGACCGAGCCGGTTTCGACCAGGTCCTCGAAGGAGATGACCTCCGCCTTGATGAAGCCCTTCTGGAAGTCGGTGTGGATGACACCGGCGGCCTCGGGGGCGGTGGCGCCCTTCTTGATGGTCCAGGCGCGGGATTCCTTCGGGCCGGCCGTGAGGTAGGTCTGCAGGCCGAGGGTGCGGAAGCCGACGTGGGCGAGGGTGGCGAGGCCGGGCTCGTCCTGGCCGACGGACTGGAGGAGTTCGAGGGCCTCGTCCTCGTCCAGCTCGGCGAGGTCCGCCTCCAGCTTGGCGTTGAGGAAGATCGCCTCGGCGGGGGCGACCAGGGCGCGCTGCTCGTTCTTGAAGTCCTCGTCGGTCAGCTCGTCCTCGTCGACGTTGAAGACGTAGAGGAAGGGCTTCGTCGTGAGGAGGTGCAGGTCGTGGAGGAGTTCCGCGCGCTCGGTGCCCTGGACGATGCCCTGGGAGAAGAGGGTGTCGCCCTTCTCCAGGATCTCCTTGGCCTCCTCGACCGCCTTGACCTTCGGCGCGATGTCCTTCTTGATCCGCGACTCCTTCTGGAGGCGGGGAAGGACCTTCTCGATGGTCTGGAGGTCGGCGAGGATCAGCTCGGTGTTGATCGTCTCGATGTCGTCCTTCGGCGAGACCTTGCCGTCGACGTGCACGACGTTCTCGTCCTTGAAGGCACGGATGACCTGGCAGATCGCGTCGGACTCGCGGATGTTCGCGAGGAACTTGTTGCCGAGGCCCTCACCCTCCGACGCGCCGCGCACGATGCCGGCGATGTCGACGAAGTCGACCGTGGCCGGGAGGATCCGCTGGGAGCCGAAGATCCCGGCCAGCTTGGTGAGGCGGGGGTCGGGGACACCGACGACGCCGACGTTCGGCTCGATCGTGGCGAACGGGTAGTTGGCCGCCAGCACGTCGTTCTTGGTCAGGGCGTTGAACAGGGTCGACTTGCCGACATTCGGCAGACCGACGATTCCGATCGTGAGCGACACGTTGCGACTTCCCGTACGTGAGGATGGGGGACGAGGACCGGCCGACTGGGCTGTGTGGGCCGATCCACCAGTCTACGGCGTGGCCGCCCGCGGCCCGGCGACCCGTCGAACGTCCGGCCGGACTGCGATCCCCGGCGTGTCTGATGGACCGTTCGGCACATAAAACGACCTACGTTGGTTCAGTGGAGCAACACAGGACACGACCCGCGCGGTACGGACGGTACGGACCGCGACGTGACAGGCCGGCCGAGCCGCCGCTGCCTCCGCAGGCGGGGCGGACGGGGGGCGGGGTCGCGCGGGCCGCCCGGCCCGTCCGTGTGCCCGAGGGCCGGCCCGCTCCCCCGCCCGCGATCCGGCAGCTGCCCAACCCCCGGCTCACCGGGCTGGGCCTGAGCCTGTTCTGCGGGCTGGTGATGCTCGTCCTCGGTCTGCTGACCGAGGCCCTGTTCGGGGCGTCACAGACTGTGTACGGCGTGCTCTTCCTGCCGGTGTGCGTGCTGACCGCGCTGTGGGTGCGCGAGGGGGACCTGCTCATCGCGCCCGTCGTGGTGCCGATCGCCTTCGCCCTGGGGCTGGTCCCGCTCACCGACGAGGGCGGCGGCGGCACCGCCGACCGGCTGATGGGGATGGTGACGGGCCTCGCCACCCAGGCCGGGTGGCTCTACGGCGGGACGCTGGTCGCGAGCCTGCTCGTGCTCGGCCGCAGGGTGCGCCGGGTACGCGTGATCAACCGGCGCGCCGCGCGGAACCGTCCCCGCCCCTGACGTCCCTCAGACGCCCGTCGCCGCGCGCATCGCCGCGCCCACGATGCCCGCGTTGTTCTGGAGCTGGGCCGGGACGATCTCCGCCTTGATGCCCTGGATGTGGTCCAGGAACTTGTGGGACTTGCGGCTGACGCCGCCGCCGATGACGAACAGCTCGGGCGAGAACAGCATCTCCACGTGGGCCAGGTACTTCTGCACCCGGTGCGCCCAGTCCTCCCACGACAGGTCGTGGTCCTCCCTGGCCTTGCTGGAGGCCCGCTTCTCCGCGTCGTGGCCGTGCAGCTCCAGATGGCCCAGCTCGCTGTTGGGGACGAGGACGCCGTCCACGAACAGGGCGCTGCCGATGCCGGTGCCGAAGGTCAGCAGGATCACCGTGCCCCGGTGGTGGCGTCCGGCGCCGAAGTGCATCTCGGCGACGCCGGCCGCGTCCGCGTCGTTGACCACCGTCACCGGCAGGCCGCCCAGCCGGTCGCCGAGCAGCACGCGCGCGTCGGTGTCGATCCAGCTCTTGTCGACGTTGGCCGCCGTACGGATCGTGGTGCCGCCGGTGACGACACCCGGGAAGGTGACCCCGACCGGTCCGGTCCAGCCGAAGTGGTCGACGACCTGCTTCACGCCGTCGGCCACCGCGTCCGGTGTGGCCGGGTGCGGGGTGAGGACCTTGTGGCGCTCCTGCGCCAGGTCCCCCTTGTCCAGGTCGACCGGGGCACCCTTGATCCCGGAACCGCCGATGTCCACGCCGAAGATCTGCATGTCCCTACGTTACGACGTACGACGGACAGTCACGTCAGGCGGCCTCCGTGACCGTCACACCCACTCCGCCGTCACCGCGCGGAATCCGTCCCGGAGCCGCCGCGCTCGGCCACCAGGGCCGCCGCCTCCTCGCGCAGGTCGCGGCGGAGCTCCTTGGGCAGGGAGAAGATGATGGACTCCTCGGCGGCCTTGACGAGCTCGACGTCCTCGAAGCCGCGCCCCGACAGCCATTCCAGCACCTGCTCGACGAGGATCTCCGGCACCGAGGCGCCCGAGGTGACGCCGACCGTGGTCACGCCCTCCAGCCAGGCCTCGTCGATCTCGTCGGCGAAGTCCACCAGGTACGCCGCGCGGGCGCCGGCCAGCTTGGCGACCTCCACCAACCGCTTGGAGTTGGAGGAGTTGCGCGAGCCGACCACGATCACCAGGTCCGCCTCGGCACCCATCTGCTTGACCGCGAGCTGGCGGTTCTGCGTGGCGTAGCAGATGTCGTCGCTGGGCGGGGAGATCAGCTGGGGGAACTTCTCCTTCAGCGCGTCGACGGTCTCCATGGTCTCGTCGACGCTCAACGTGGTCTGGGAGAGCCAGACGACCTTGGAGGGGTCGCGGACCTCGACCTTCGCGACGTCGCCCGGCCCGTCGACGAGCTGGATGTGGTCGGGGGCCTCGCCGGAGGTGCCGATGACCTCCTCGTGGCCCTCGTGGCCGATCAGGAGGATGTCGTAGTCGTCGTTCGCGAAGCGGACGGCTTCCTTGTGGACCTTGGTGACCAGCGGGCAGGTGGCGTCGATGGTGGCGAGGCGGCCGCGCTCGGCCTCCTCGTGGACGACGGGGGCGACGCCGTGCGCGGAGAACATGACGATGTTGCCCGGGGGGACTTCCTCCGTCCGTTCGACGAAGATCGCGCCCTTCTTCTCCAGGGTCTGCACGACGTACTTGTTGTGCACGATCTCGTGCCGGACGTAGACGGGAGCCCCGTACTGCTCCAGGGCCTTCTCGACGGCGATCACGGCGCGGTCCACCCCCGCGCAGTAGCCACGGGGGGCGGCGAGCAGGACACGGCGGCCAGGCGAAGCGGTCATGCGTCCCATCGTAAGGCCGCGCCCGGGGGCGCGGTCACGGTGCGTTGTCGGTGGGGCGCACTACTCTCGCGGACATGGCTCTCAACACGTCTGCGGAAGCGCCGCTGCCCGTCGGTGAGGTGTCGCGGCTGATCGGGGGGTGGATCGACCGGCTCGGCGCGGTGTGGGTCGAGGGGCAGATCACCCAGCTGTCGCGGCGGCCGGGCGCCGGGGTGGTGTTCCTGACGCTGCGCGACCCGTCGCACGACATCTCGGTGGGCGTGACCTGCTACCGGCAGGTGTTCGACGCCGTCGCGGACGTGGTGAGCGAGGGCGCGCGGGTGGTGGTGCACTGCAAGCCGGAGTGGTACGCGCCGCGCGGGCAGCTGTCGCTCAGGGCCGCCGAGATCAAGCCGGTGGGGGTCGGGGAGTTGCTGGCGCGCCTCGAACAGCTGAAGAAGTCGCTCGCGCGGGAGGGTCTGTTCGCGCCGGAGCGGAAGAAGCCGCTGCCGTTCCTGCCGCGGCTGATCGGGCTGGTGTGCGGGCGCGCCTCGGCGGCCGAGCGGGACGTGCTGGAGAACGCCCGGCTCCGGTGGCCCGCCGTCCGTTTCGAGGTGCGCAATGTGCCCGTACAGGGGGTGCACGCGGTGCCGCAGGTCGTCCAGGCCGTGAAGGAGCTGGACGCGGTCGACGACGTGGACGTGATCATCGTGGCTCGGGGCGGCGGCAGCGTGGAGGACCTGCTGCCGTTCTCCGACGAGCAGCTGGTGCGGGCGGTGGCGGCGTGCCGTACGCCGGTCGTCTCCGCGATCGGGCACGAGCCGGACAACCCGCTGCTCGACCACGTGGCCGACCTGCGCGCCTCCACGCCGACCGACGCCGCGAAGAAGGTGGTGCCGGACGTGGGCGAGGAGTACGAGCGGGTACGGATGCTGAGCGACCGCGCGCGGCGCTCCGTCCGGGCACTGCTGGACCGGGAGGAGCGCGGGCTGGCGCACGCGCTGGCCCGGCCCTCGCTGCAGGATCCGCACCGGATGGTCGACGCGCGCGCGGAGGAGGTCACGGCGCTGCTGGAGCGGAGCCGGCGCAGTCTGCGGCACCAGCTGGACCGGGCCGACTCCGAGCTGACGCACACGCACGCGCGCGTGGTGGCCCTGTCCCCCGCCGCGACGCTGAAGCGCGGGTACGCCGTGCTCCAGCGGGCGGACGGGGGCGCGGTGCGGGATCCGGCCGAGGTGGAGGCCGGTGAGGTGCTGCGGGCGCGGGTGTCCGAGGGCGAGTTCACAGTTCGAGTCGATACACAGAGGGTGGACGGATGACCGGCAGGACGGAGCAGACGGCGGCGGCCGAGGCGCTCGGGTACGAGCAGGCGCGGGACGAGCTGATCGAGGTCGTACGACGGCTGGAGGCGGGCGGTACGACTCTGGAGGAGTCCCTCGCGCTCTGGGAGCGGGGCGAGGAGCTGGCCGGGGTGTGCCGGCGCCGGCTGGAGGGGGCGCGGGCCCGGCTGGACGCGGCGCTCGCGGAGGAGAAGAAGGAGGGTGGGGCGGAGGACGCCGGGGATGTCTGAGCTGTGAAGTGGATCACCGGGCTCCATATTTAGTTGAGCGTTGAACTTCATAGGCGTACCGTCGAACCCGTCAACCGGTCCGTGGTTCCTACACGGACATCCGTGGCCCCGCCACGGACAGACGGGCCGACGTACCCCCCAAGAAGGTTCACGCATGTCACTCGCCCTTGACCCCGCCGCCCAGGACCTGCTGTTCCGCGAGGCGCGCACCGCCAACACGTTCACCGACGAACCGGTGACCGACGAGCAGGTGCGGGCGATCTACGACCTGGTCAAGTACGGCCCCACCGCCTTCAACCAGAACCCCCTGCGCGTCACCCTGGTCCGCTCCCCCGAGGCCCGCGAGCGCCTGGTCGCGCACATGGCCGAGGGCAACCGGCCCAAGACGGCCTCCGCCCCGCTGGTCGCGATCCTCTCCGCGGACAACGAGTTCCACGAGGAGCTGCCGCAGCTCCTCCCGCACTTCCCGCAGGCCAAGGACGCCTTCTTCAGCGAGCGCCCGGTGCGTGAGGGTGCCGCCGCGGTGAACGCCGCCCTCCAGGCCGCCTACTTCATCGTCGGCGTGCGCGCCGCGGGGCTGGCCGCCGGCCCGATGACCGGCTTCGACTTCGAGGGCGTCCGCAAGGAGTTCCTCGACGACGACCACACCCCGCTGATGATCGTCAACATCGGCCGCCCCGGGCCGGACGCGTGGTTCCCGCGCTCCCCGCGGCTGGAGTACGAGCAGGTCGTCACGACCGTCTGAGCATCAGTACGGCGCATGTGGGGCGGGGCCCCCCCCCCGCGGGGGGGGACGCGCGGGCCCCGCGCCGCGGGGGGTGCGGGCCGGGGGGAGGGGGGGGCGCGGACCGCGGGGGGGGGGGAGCAGGG
>NZ_JBHWHX010000020.1:0-138491 GCF_042732315.1 Streptomyces sp. NPDC059787 | reverse complement strand
GAGAGCGTCATTCGCTGCCTATGGGATGAAGGCCCTCAAAGCGGGTCAGGGGCGAGAGCCGCATATAGGTCTTGACCTGCATAAACGCCCTCTAAGAACCGGCAGGTGTATGCGCACCCGAACGGCGGCTCGGGCTCGTGGATCAGTACGTGAACATCGCTTGAGGGCCAGGCGTGGACTGCTCGCCGAACGCGTTCGTGACGACGACGGGGACGGTGCCCAGGATCCCCAGGACGGGTGGGATGACCACGAGCAGGTGCGGTGAAGCCGGTATCACGCCGAGAGCGCCGACTCCGTTGAAGGTGACAGTGGTTGTCGAGTCGAAGCCGCGGCCCGTGATCATGGCTTTGCCGCCGTTCGCCAGCACGCCCAGAGCGGTGTTCGGGCTGATGTCGGAGACGACGGGCGGGTCCACGCCGATCTCGATGGAGAGCTCGTCGAGGACTGGTGCGATCGGCAGCGCCAGCCCGACGGCGCTGGTCGGGTTGCTGCTGGTGCTGCTGGGCTTCATCTCGTCTCCCTGTACGAGCAGCCCGATGACGTCGTCGTTCGCGTTGACCAGAACAGCGCCGGAGTCGCCGTGCCACAGAAAGAGCCCTCCGAAGGGGAAGGTGTCCACACGGAGGCGCTCGATCCCGACCTCCCCAGGGTGCATATGGGCGACGATCACCCCGCTGGTGAGCCCCGTCGCGCGACCGCGCTTCCTGGCGGCATTCCAGACGTGATCACCGGGTGGGGCGGTGGACGAGCCGGGGAGAGCCCCTATGTCGAGCACGGAGCAATCGGGACTCCCTCTGCCTGGGTTGGGTTCGAGGATGGCGCAGTCCCAGTCCGTCCCTTGCAGTTCGACGATTCCCAGAAGTGTGGACTGTGGAGCTCCCGGGTGCGGCTGGAACATCTCAATGCCGGGAGCGGGGGTCACGTGGTTGGCCGTGAGCAATCGCCTTGCTCCATCGCTCCGTCGCTGTGCCACAGCGCCCAGAGTTCCGATATGCACCTGGAAGGGGTCCTCCCAGCCGATGGAGACACCGCCGCGAGGCGCGTGGAAGAAGGCCGTGTCGTTGAGGAGCGCGAGCGGCTCGGGGTGACTCTCGACGACATCGGTCGCGTATCCCTCCCACGTCCGTGGGATCATCGCTTCCAGGGGGAGTTCGGTGGGCGGGCGCTTGTCCGGGACGTAGACGATCAGCGCGAGCTCTTCGACGTAGGTGCCGCCGATCCGCTTCAGGCCGACACCAAATGCCACTTCGGTCGGCAACACGGGTGCGTACGCGTCTCTCATTGAGTCCAGGGCCTCGTATGCGCCGGGCGGAATGGGGAAGGGCTCTCCGGGCCGCAGCATCTGAATCCTCCGTTCGGCCGAACGGATCACCGCTTCTTCCAGTGTGCCGAGGTCTTTCGGGCGAGGCGACTCGATCTCCGCCCTTGAGCGATCGGGGGAAATCTCTGAACGGTCTTCCGAGCCGGACTCCGCATCATCCGCGTAGAGCGAGCTACCGACGAAACGCGGCTCGTCACCCGCTGGATCTCGCTCGTTCCGTCGTACACCGTGGAGACGACGGTCGAACGGAGCAGGGCTTCCATGCCGTACTCCGTGGCGTAGCCGTAGCCACCCATCATCTGCATGCCCTCCAGGGTCACGTGCTTGCGAGTTCGGTGCACTTGAGCTTCGCCATGGACGCTTCGCGCGCGAACACGCGGCCGGGTTCGGCGTCGATCGCGGCGGCGACGTCGTCGAGGAGCAGTTGGACGCATTCGAGTTCGGTGGCCATGTCGGCGATCCGGTGCTTGAGCGCCTGGAAGGAGCCGATGGGGCGGCCGAATCGTTCGCGCTGGCGGACGTAGGTGAGGGTGTCGTCGAAGGCCCGTTGCGCGACGCCCAGCATCAGGGCGGCGAGGATCATCCGTTCGAGGTTCAGTCCGGCCATGAGCTGCGTCCAGCCCAGTCCGGGCTCGCCGACGGCCGCGGAGTCCGGTACGAAGCAGTCGGTGAAGTAGAGGTCGTTGACCTCCTTGCCGCCCACGGTGTCGATGCCCCTGATCTGGAGGCCTTCGGCATCGGTCGGCACCATGGACTGGGTGAGCCCGTGGTGTTTCGACGCGCCCTGCTCCGTAAGGGCGATCAGCAGGATGTGGTCGGCGAAGTGCGCGTTGGAGCAGCAGGTTTTCTGCCCGTTGACCAGGTAACCGCCGTTGGTGCGTTCGGCTCGGCAGGTCAGTGCGCCCACGTCGGAGCCGGCGCCCGGTTCCGACATCAAGACGGACTCGACCCGGCCGGCGGCCACGCCTTCGAGGGCGGTGCGCTTCTGCTCTTCGGTGCCGAACTTCTCGTAGGCGGAGGCCGCGATGACGGTGGTCCCGAAACCGCTGA
Source organism: Streptomyces sp. NPDC059787 (assembly GCF_042732315.1). NCBI lineage: Bacteria > Bacillati > Actinomycetota > Actinomycetes > Kitasatosporales > Streptomycetaceae > Streptomyces > Streptomyces sp. NPDC059787. The sequence continues at coordinate 136,120 of NZ_JBHWHX010000020.1, read as the reverse complement.
TGGGCGCCAGCCCGTACGAGGTCTCCTGGAGGAACAGGCAGAGATCGGTCATCCCCTGCCCTGCGCCTCCGTATTCCTCCGGGATGGCGGTGCCGAGCCAGCCCAGCCCTGCCATCTTCTCGTACAGCTTCTGGTTGTGCTGTTCCTGGCCGTTGACGGTCAGTTTGTCGCGTTGTTCCTTGTGGTCCCGCATTCGCGGCGGCAGAAGTCGGTGATCGCCTTGAGCAGGTCGCGGCGCTCGTCCGACAGGACTCGGGGCATGAGGTTCTCTCCTCGGCAAGTGCGGGCAGGGGGTTCTGTCACGTGTCCCGCAAGGCGGGAAAGACCGTGTCGACCAGGTGGAGCACGGTGCGTGTGAGCATCACGTGCAGGTCGCTGCGGCTGAGCGTGCCACGCACCAGCCATTCGCGGGAGGCTGCCTTGAGCATGCTGCTGTGGGCGCGGATCATCGCCCGGAGTTTCTCCCGGCCCTCGGTGACGTCGGCCATCATGGCGGCCTCGAGGACGCGGTCGGTCGCGATCTCGTCGGCTTCGAGCATGATCTGGTCGATCTCCGGGTCGTTGCCGAGTGCTTCCAGGCCGATCGCCGACAGCCACATCTCCCGGTTGCGCTCCACGACTTCGAGCCACCGGTCGACGCAGATCGACACGCGCTCCTCCGCCGTGGTCGGGGGCAGCCGTTCGGAGACGGACGCGGGCACGACCATCATCTGCCGGACCACCTCCAGGTACAGTTGCCGCTTCCCGCCGAAGTAGTGGCTGACCAGGGCGCGGGCCACGCCGGCCTCGGCTGCGATGTCCGCGATGGAGACCGTGCTGTAGCTCTTGGCCCCGAACAGCCCGCGTGCGACGCCGAGGATCTCGGCCCGCCGGGCGTCCGGCTCCATCCGGCGGCGCGGGGCCTGGCGCTGAACGCCCATGTGGTGGTGTCCTTCCGTGGTCGCGGTGTGCCGGACCTATGTGTACATCGACTCGATCGTGGCGGCATGCGCTTCGTCTATGGCTCGGCGGCGAAGGCTCAGCTTCGGTGTCAGCTCGCCGGTCTCCGCGGTCCAGGGGCCGGCGAGGACACGGTGCTTCTTCACCTGTTCCGCGTGCGAGAGCACCGCGTTCGCCTCGGCCACGGCCTGGTCGAGCGCCGCGAGCACCTCCGGGTGACGGGCCAGCGCTTGCGGGTCGGACGCGTCGGCGATGCCGTTCGCCCGTGCCCACAGCGGAGCCGTCTCCTCGTCCAGTACCAGCAGTGCGGTGACGTAGCGCCGCCCGTCCCCGATGGCGACGGCATGGCCGACCAGAGGGTGCGCCCGCAGCAGGGACTCGATCCTGGTGGGGGCGATGTTCTTCCCGCCGTCGGTGATGATGATCTCTTTCTTGCGGTCGGTGATGGTGACGAAGCCCCGTGAATCGACCGTTCCGACGTCGCCGGTGGGCAGCCAGCCTTCCGCGTCGGTCGCAGGCTCGACACGGCCGTCGGCCTGCAGGTAGCCGGCGAACACGACCGGTCCTCTGACGAGCAGTTCGCCGTCGTCGGTCTCCTTGACCTCGATGCCCGGCCCTGGCCGCCCGACCGAGCCGAGTGCGAACGCCTCGGGGGTGCTGACGGTTGCCGCGCCGGTGGTCTCGCTCAGGCCCCACACCTCGTACACCGGCAGTCCCACGCTCGCCAGGAACTCCAGGACGCCGGCCGGGATCGGTGCCGCGCCGCTGAAGGCCCTGCGGCATTCGTCGAGCCCGATCGCGGCCCGGACCGGCCGCATCACCTGCGTATCGAGTCGTTCCAGCGGCTCGGCGAGCCGCGCCGGGATGTCCTTGCCGTCGGAGCGGAGCCGGTACGCCTCCAGAGCGGTCTGCCGGGCCTGCGTCATGGCCGCGGACCGGCCCTCGGGCAGTGCCTCGAGCTTCGCCCGCAGGCCGGCGGCGAGCTTCTCCCATACCCGGGGCACCCCGAAGAAGCCGTGCGGGCGCACCGTGAGGAGTGTGGGCAGGAGTTGGTCGGGTTCCGGGCAGATCGTGACGTGGCCCGCGTTGCAGACGGGCATGTGGATTCCGAGGACCCGCTCGGCGACGTGGGCCAGGGGAAGGTACGCGACCGACCTGGGGTGGTCCGGGACCGCGACGAGCTGGTCCTGCATCAGACACTCGTAGATCACGTTGCGGTGGGAGAGCACTACGCCCTTGGGGTCACCGGTCGTGCCCGAGGTGTACGCGAGGGTCAGCGGCTGGTCGGTGGTGACGGCGTCCGTGAGTTCCTCGAACCCGGCGTTGTCGGGGGGCACCGCGCCGCGCACGGCCGTGTAGGCGACGAAACGCGGGTCGTCGGCGGGGGCGGCCTTCCAGTCGAGGACGACGACAGCGCGCAGGTTCGGCAGGTCGTCCAGGACCGGCTGCCAGTGCCGCACCTGCTCCTCGCCTTCCAAGACGAGGACGGTGGCCGCGCTGTGTCGGGCCACGGCGCCGATCTGCTCAGTGCTCAGCGTGTCGTACGTACTGCAGGGCAGGGCGCCGGCATGGACCGCGGCCAGGTCGGCGATCCAGTGCTCCGCGCGCTTGGACATCGCGATGAGCATGCGGTCACCCCGATTCAGCCCCAGGACCAGAAGACCGCGAGTCAGCGCGGCGACCTCCGCGCGCAGCTGTGCCCAGGACAGGGTCCCGGCGTCCGGACCGATGCCGGTGGTCAGCGCCGGACGCTCGGCGTACCGCTGGGCGTTGCGGCGCAGTAGTGCGGTGATCGTCAGCCCTTCGACGGACTCGTGCAGCTGCTCTGCTGTGGCCACGGCGGGCTCCCTCCCTCGCGAAACGTGAGCGGATCCTGAGCGGGTCCCCACAGTGAAGCCCTCTTGGCCAAGTGTCAATAGTTGATGCATCGAGAGCTTTCACATGCGTGTGGAGCTGACGCTCAGCACCCAACTCCACTTTTCCTGAAGCTATTTGCTTTCGACCGGACATTATTAACGCATAGCCAACAATGGTTCTTACCTGTCCCCACCGGTTCCACCGTGTGCACCTGGCGTGCCCGGATCGGCAGCGAGTCGCCTGCCGACGGAGAGGAGGTGCAAGGACAGTGACCGAAGCATTCGTCTACGACGCGATCCGCACCCCGCGCGGCCGGGGGAAACGCGGTTCGCTGCACCACGTCAAGCCGGTCTCTCTGGTGACGGGCCTGATCGGAGAGCTCCGTCGCCGCCACCCCGGCCTGGACCCGGAACGGCTGGACGACGTCGTGCTCGGGGTGGTCTCCCCCGTCGGTGACCAGGGCATGAACATCGCCAGGACGGCGGCGCTGGCGGCAGGGCTGCCGGACCACGTGGCCGGCGTCCGGCTCAACCGATTCCGCGCTTCGGGACTGGAGGCGGTGAACACGGCCGCGCAGAAAGTCCGTTCCGGCTGGGAAAGGCTGGTGATCGCCGGCGGCGTGGAATCCATGTCGCGTGTGCCGATGGGCAGCGACGGCGGTCCGATGGCCGCGGACCCGGAGACCGCCTTCGACACGTACTTCGTACCGCAGGGCATCGGCGCCGACCTGATCGCGACCATCGAGGGCTTCTCGCGCGAGGACGTCGACGCATACGCGGTCCGGTCCCAGCAACGGGCCCCCCACGCGTGGTCTGGCGGCTACTTCGCCAAGTCCGTGGTGCCGGTCACGGATCGCAACGGGGTCACCGTGCTCGCCCAGGACGAACACATGCGTCCGGAGACGACGGCGGCAGCGCTCGGCAAGCTGAAGCCCTCGTTCGCGGACATCGGCGCCATGGCGGGCTTCGACGCGGTGGCCCTGCAGAAGTACCACTGGGTGGAGCGCATCGAGCACGTGCACACACCGGGCAACGCCTCGGGGATCGTGGACGGTTCGGCTCTCGTCCTGGTCGGCACGGAGCGGGCCGGCGCGGAGTACGGCCTGGTGCCCCGCGCGCGCATCGTGGCGACCGCGGTCAGCGGCGCCGATCCGACGATCATGCTGACCGGACCGGCTCCGGCGACCCGCAAGGCGCTGGACCTCGCCGGCCTGACGGTGGACGACATCGACCTGTTCGAGATCAACGAAGCGTTCGCCTCGGTGGTGCTCCGCTACCTCAAGGACCTCGACCTGCCCTGGGAGAAGGTCAACGGCGACACGATCGCCATGTGGCATCCGCTCGGCGCCACCGGCGCGGTGCTCGTGGGCACCGTCGTGAACGAACTCGAGCGCCGCTCCGCACGACGGGCCGTGGTCAGCCTCTGCGTCGGTGGTGGCATGGGCATCGCCACCGTGATCGAACGGCTGTGACCGTCCCGCGGCCGCCCCGGACGCCGGCCGCGCACGTCCTCTCGAAAGGAACACCGCACCCATGCCGGAGAAGAACATGATCCACTGGGAACAGGGATCCGACGGTGTCGTCGTGCTGACCGTGGACGATTCGGATCAGCCGGTCAACACGATGAACCAGACCCATGTGGACTCGATGGAGGCCACCGTCGCCCGTCTCGAGGCGGAGCGGCAGAACATCACCGGCGTCGTCCTCGCCTCCGCCAAGAAGAGCTTCTTCGCCGGTGGCGACATGGGCTTCATGAGCAAGGCGCGGCCGGAGAACGCCGGGGAACTCAGTGAGCTGTGTACGGTCCTGAAGTCGCAGTTGCGCCGGCTGGAGACGCTCGGCAGGCCGGTGGCCGCGGCCATGAACGGCACGGCCCTCGGCGGCGGGTTCGAGATCGCGCTCGCCGGCCACCGGCGCATCGCCCTGGATGCGCCGGGCAGCCGCTTCGGCCTGCCGGAGGTGCCCCTGGGACTCCTGCCCGGCGCCGGCGGCGTCAGCCGGACCGTCCGTCTGCTGGGCCTTCAGGAAGCGCTGACCGACGTCCTGCTCAAGGGGAAACAGTACAAACCCCAGGAGGCACTCGCCAAAGGGCTGGTCCACGAGATCGCCCAGACGCCGGAGGAGACGCTCACCAGGGCCAGGCAATGGGTCCTGGCCCATCCCGAGGCCACTCAGCCGTGGGACGCCGAGGACTTCCGGATCCCCGGCGGCGCCCCCTCCCATCCGAAGGTCGCGGCGATCCTGCCGACCGCCGACCCCGCCGATCTCAGCGGCTGCGATCTGGTGATCGAGGCGGTCTTCGAGGACCCGGACCTCAAGCAGAGGGTCTTCCACCACGTCGAGGACGTCGTCGCACCGGACGCCGTGCTGGGCTCCAATACCTCCACCCTGCCGATCACCGGGCTGGCGAAGGGGCTCAAGCGCCCGGAGGACTTCATCGGCCTGCACTTCTTCTCCCCCGTCGACAAGATGCCCCTGCTGGAGATCATCGTCGGGGAGAGGACCGGCGAGCACACCGTGGCGAAGGCCATCGACATCGCACGGCAGATCGGCAAGACGCCCATCGTGGTCGACGACAGCCGGGGCTTCTTCACGAGCCGGGTGATATCCGAGTTCATCGACGAGGCGGTGGCCATGATCGGTGAGGGACTGTCTCCCGCCTCGGTGGAACAGGCCGGCTCCCAGGCCGGCCATCCCGCGCCGCCACCGCAGCTGCTGGACGAACTGCCCCTGACCCTGCCACGGAAAATCCGGGAGGAGACCAGGACCGCGGTGCTGGCCGAGGGAGGGCAGTGGCATCCGCACGGTTCGGAGCCGGTCGTGGACCGCATGATCGACGAGTTCGGGCGGGGCGGACGCTCCTCGGGCGCCGGGTTCCACGAGTACGCCGACGGCCGGCGGACACGGCTGTGGCGCGGCCTGTACGAACACTTCGCCGTGCCGGGACGCGAGATCCCGTTCGAGGACATGAAGGAACGGATGCTTTTCGCCGAGGCGTTGGACACGGTCCGGTGCCTCGACGAAGGTGTGCTGCGGTCGGTACCCGATGCCAATGCCGGTTCGATCCTGGGCATCGGCTTTCCCGCATGGACCGGCGGCGTGCTGCAGTACATCAACGGCTACCCCGGCGGGCTCCACAGCTTCGTCACCCGCGCCAGGGAGCTGGCCGAACGGTACGGCGAGCGGTTCGAGCCGCCCGTGTCCCTCGTGGCCAAGGCCGGGAGGGGCGAACGCTACGAGTGAAGCGAGTGCGGTGGCCCGAGCATCGGCACGAGAAACTGCCGGGCCACCGCACGCACCTGCTCGTCGTCGTCGAGATCGATCACATGGCTGGGGATGACCAGGAGCGACGCGGACACGCGGACCATCATCTCGGCCACCAGGTCCACCTCCACATGGCCGGCGATGTTGCCCGCCCGCTGCTCCTGACGCAGCCGCGACGCGACGAACTGCCGCACCACGCCCAGTGTGCGGCCCCCGTCACTGGTCATGGACGGCACAATGGCATCCGGTTCGACGTCCATGAGGCCACCGATGAGGCGGTTGCGGCGAATGGTGCGCAACGAACTCACGAACCCCAGGACGACCCGGTCGGCGACGGTCTCCGCGTCCCGGATGTCCTCGATGAAGCGATCGAAGTACCGCCGGAACTCACGCCGTACGACCTGCTCGACCAGCTGGTCCTTGGTGGCGAACCGCCGGTAGACGGTGATCCGGGAGACACCGGCCAGCCGCGCCACGTCCGTCATGGTCGAGCGCTTGACGCCCATGCGGCAGAACTGCTCGTAGGCGGCGTCGAGCAGACGCGCCGAGACCTCGTCGTCCTGCTCGGCGCCTTCGACGGCCTCAGTGAAGGCCACCTCCAGCGCGGACGGAGCACCAGACGGCCCTATGAGGGCCGACAGGACAGGTTCCACGATTGCCTCCCCGACTTCTGTGAAGCCTCTGGCGTTCACGTCACGTATGTGCTCCCCTGTTGAAACAACGAAGCACCATATGTTTCATCGTACCAACTGAGACAGCGGTGCCATAGGACTCGAGGAGGAGTTCGAAGGGATGGACGGACCCAGCAGGCGCAAGATGTTGTTCGCGAGCGGGGCCCTGGGAGCCCTCGGGGCACTGAGCCTGGCGTCGCCCGCCCACGCACGATCCCTGTGGACGTGGGCCCCGAGCGGTTCGGTGGCGGGCAAGGGAGCGGGCCTCGACCCCGAATGGGTCTGGGACGAGGAGGTCGACCAGCTGGTCGCCGCCGTGATCGAACGCGGCGACGTACCCAAGGTCAACGCAGCGCTCCGCAAGTGGACCCGCAACGACCAGGCGCTGCCGGCCGGTCTCCCCGCGGACCTGCGCGACTTCATGGAGAAGGCACGCCAACTGCCCGCCTGGGCGGACCGGAACAAGCTCGAGAGGGCGGCCGAGTTCAACAAGTCGAGGGGCCTCTACCTCAACCTGCTCAACGGTGTGGGCGGCGGCATGCTGAGCACGGCCATCCCCCGTGAGGCGCGCTCCGTGTACTACTCCAAGGGCGGCGCCGACATGGAGGACCGGGTCGCCAAGACGAGCCTGCTGGGCTTCGCCGTCGGTGACCTCAACGCGTACCGGCCCGACGGTGACGTCATCGTGCAGGCGGTCAAAACCCGCCTGGTGCACGCGGCCGTGCGGCACCTGCTGCCCCAGTCCCCGGCCTGGTCCAGCACCAGCGGCGGCCAGACGATCCCCATCAGCCAGCAGGACATGCTGGTCACCTGGCACAGCCTGCCCACCTACGCCATGCGGAAGATGCTCGAGTGGAACGTCCCCATCCCGGCCGCCGACTCGACGGCCTACCTGCACGTGTGGCAGGTCACCGCGCACATGCTCGGCATCCGGGACGAGTACATCCCCGCCACCTGGGACGCAGCCGAAGCCCAGTCCAAACAGGTCCTCGACCCCGTTCTCGCCCCCACCCGCGAAGGCGTCGAACTGACCGACATCCTGCTGCGCCAGCTCGCGGAGCAGACCAGCCCCGGCGGTATCGACCGTCCTCTCGTCAACGCGCTCGCCCGGTACCTGGTCGGCGATCAGGTCGCCGACTGGGACGGCATCCCGCGCGAGCCGTTCTGGGAGAAGGCGATCGCGGCCGCCTGGCCGAAACTGGTCGCCTTCCGCGAGAAGCTGATCCCCCTGCCCCTGGTGCCGCCCCTGGCCTGGACGATCGACGAGGCAGCCCGGAAGTACATCCTCTTCTACCTCACCAAGGGTCAGGGAACGCACATCGAGATCCCCGAAACCAACCGTCCCGCCTGAGCGGTGCCGGCACCCTCACGGGCGGCCACGCCGACCTCGGCGGAACTCAAGGAGGAGTTCTTCGTCATGGACGACCTGAGCAGGCGCAAGATGCTGATCATGGGAGGAACGCTCGGAGCGCTCGGGACACTGGGGGCCGCGTCGCCGGCCCGGGCGAGGTCCCTGTGGACGTGGGCACCGAGCGGTTCGGTGGCGGGCAAGGGAGCGGGCGTCGACCCCGACTGGGTCTGGGACGAGGAGGCCGATCCCGTACTCGCCGCCGTGATCGAACGCGGTGACGTGGCCAAGACCAACGCAGCGCTCCGCAAGTGGACCCGCAACGACCAGCCCCTGCCGGCCGGTCTCCCCGCGGACCTGCGCGACTTCATGGAGAAGGCGCGCCAACTGCCCGCCTGGGCGGACCGGAACAAGCTCGCGGCCGCGGCCAGGTTCACCACGAAGAAGGGCATCTACACCGGAGCCCTGTACGGCCTGGGCAGCGGCCTCATGAGCACCGCCATCCCGAGAGAGGCGCGCGCCGTCTACTACTCCAAGGGCGGCGCGGACATGAAGGACCGCATCGCCAAGACGGCCCAGCTGGGGTACGACGTCGGCGATCTGAACGCCTACCAACCGCAGGGCGGGATGGTCGTGACCGCCGTGAAGACCCGGCTGGTGCACGCGGCCGTGCGGCACCTGCTGCCCCAGTCGCCGGGCTGGTCCCGCACCAGCGGCGGCCAGACGATCCCCATCAGCCAGGCCGACATCATGGTCACCTGGCACAGCCTGGCCACGTTTGTCATGAGCAAGCTAATAGATTGGGGGGTTCGGGTCACCGACACCGAGTCGGACGGTTACCTGCACGTGTGGCAGGTAACCGCGCACATGCTCGGCGTCCTGGACGAGTACATCCCCGCCACCTGGGACGAGGCCAACGCCCAGTCCCGGCAGGTCCTCGACCCGATCCTGGCGTCCACACCCGAGGGCAACGAGCTGACCGACGTCCTCCTCGACATCGTCGCCGAACTCGACGCCGGTCTCACCCGGCCCCTCATCAACGGCTTCGCCCGGTACACGCTGGGCAACCGGACCGGCGACCTGATCGGGCTGGAGAGGGAGCCGTTCTGGCAGCCGTTGATCAGCGCCGCCTGGCCGCTGCTGGTGGCCTTCCGTGAAGGACTCATTCCCCTGCCGCTGATCCCCCAGGCCGCCTGGACGGTGGAAGAGGTCCTCCGCAAGTTCGTTCTGCTCTTCCTCTCCGAGGGACGGGGCATCCACCTCGAGATCCCGGACACCAACCGTCCCTCCTGAGCCACGTTCGGCACCACCACGGCGCGGGGGTACGCCCTCACCGGCGTACCCCACCAGGTGCCCCGCGTATGTCCCTCGAGCTCTCCGACACCGGCCGTGCCACCCCGTACCGGCGTGCGAGCTCTCCGACCACGAACCCGAGTTGAGACGATGACGACATCGCCCCGTAACGGAACGACACGGTTGCGCTCCGCTCAGGCCACCGGCCATGCACAGCCGTCGGCGGAACCGGCCGCACGGGCAGGAGGCCGCCGGTGACGGACACCGATCGCGCGTCGCGGCAGGACGCCGTTGCGCAGCCCTTCGCCAGACGCCGGTTCCTCGGGTACGTCCTAGCCGCTCCGACACTGATGACGGCGGCCCAGCTCGTGCCCGCGTCCGAGGCGCGGGCTGACATCCCCTCGCCGGAGATCACGGAACTGGTCGACCTCAACGACGTGATGACGGCGGCGGCCCTGCCGACGTCCGGCCTGATCACGGTCGAGGTGAACACGGACGGCACCGTCTCCTTCGCGCTGCCGCGGACCGAAGTGGGACAGGGCATCACCACGTCGACGGCCATGCTGATCGCCGAGGAACTCGGCGTCCCCCTCACACGGGTGCGCATCACCCTGGCCGACGCGCGCCCGGAGCTGCTGTTCAATCAGCTCACCGGCGGATCGAACACGACGTTCTCGACCTACACTCCGATCCGGGTGGCCGCCGCCATCGCCCGGAACCGGCTGCTCCAAGCCGCGGCGACCGAATGGGGCACCGCCGTCACCGAGCTGACCTGGGAGGCGGGAGTCGTCACCGGACCCGGGAACCGGAGCGCCGACATCGGGACGCTGTCCCGGAAGGCGGCGGGCGTGCGGACCGAGCAGACCACCGTCTCACTCAAGCCCCGCGACATGTTCACCATCATCGGCAAGCCGCACAACCGCGTCGACGCCCGCGCGGCGGTCACCGGAGGCAAGAAGTTCACGATGGACCTGGACGTCCCGGACGCCCTGCCGACCATGGTGTGCCGGCCACCGACGATCAACGGCAAGGTCGGATCGGTGTCCAACCTGTCCGAGGTCCGTTCCATGCCCGGTGTCACCGACGTCGTCGTGATACCGACCGGGGTGGCGGTGCGTGCGGCCACCTTCGGCCGGTGCATCGACGCGGTACGCGCCCTGCGGGTGTCGTGGAAGCCCGGCAGCGCCGAGGGCAAGTCCGACGAGTCCGTGCTCGAGGAGCTGCGCGCTGCCGAACTGCCCCTCGGAATACCGCCGTTGACACCGAGTGTGGAGGAACGGTTCACGTTCCACTTCCGCAGCAACAGCGCGCTGGAACCCAACTGCGCGATCGCCGACGTGCGCTCCGACCGCGCCGAGGTCTGGTCGAGCCTGAAGGCTCCGATCGTCGCGAAGGAGGCGATCGCCACCAGGCTCGGCCTGCCGCTCGGTGCGGTGACCGTGCATGTCACGGAGGGCGGCGGTTCCTTCGGCCGCAAGCTCTTCTTCGACGCCGCGCTGGAGGCCGTCGAGGTCTCCCGGCGGATCCGCAAGCCGGTCAAACTCATGTGGCACCGTGCGGACGACTCCCGCCAGGGTCGCACCCACCCCATGGCCACCTCGCGCGTGCGCATCTCCTACCTGGGCGACACCGTCCTCGGCTACAAGCAGCGGCACACCAGCGTCTCCACCGACCTCAGCCACGGCCTCGGGGAGATCTTCACCGCCCTGGCCGCGAAACTGCCGGTGGGTGACATCGGGTTCTCGGAGACCTTCTTCCAGCTCTCCCAGTCTATGCCCTACAACTTCGGCGCCAACAGCCGGCTCCTGAGCGAGACCGACAAGGGCTTCAACACCGGCAGCATGCGCAACGTCTACTCCCCCGACGTCACCTGCGCCCGGGAACTCCTCGTCGACCGGCTCGCCGCCAAAATGGGCAAGGACCCCTACCGGTTCCGGCACGACTTCCTACGGGACGACCGCAACCGGGCCGTGCTGGACAAGGTCGCCGAGGCCGGGAACTGGGGCCGGAGCATGCCCGCCGATACGGCGCAGGGCATCGCCTTCCACTCCGAATACCACTCCGCCAGCGCGGTGCTGGTGGAACTCGACTGCCGCCCCGAGACCGTCAACCGCCCCATCCGCAACGGTGTCGCCGGCCCTCGCGTCACCAAGGCGGTCATCGCGGTGGACGTGGGCCTCGCCGTCAACCCACGTGGTCTGGAAGCACAGATGATGGGCTGCCTCATGGACGGCATCGCCCTGGTTCTGACCTCCAGCCTGCACCTGCGCGACGGGCACTTCCTGGAGGCCAGCTGGGACAACTACTTCTACACCCGGCAGTGGAACACACCGCCCGAGCTGCAGGTCATCGTGATGCCGCCCACCACCGGCAGACCCGGCGGCGCGGGGGAACTCGGCGTCGCCGCCTCGATGGCCGCGGTCGCCTGCGCGTACGGCCGCGCCACCGGCGCCATGCCCACGGTCTTCCCCGTCAATCACGCCGTCCTCTCCTTCGATCCCAAACCCACCGTCCCGCCCGTCCCCGCGTCACCGACCGACGGCCTGGCCCACGTCCGCTGAAGTGCCCTGAACCATCTGGGAGCTCCCGTGCCCGAGCACACATTCCGCCTCAACGGCGAACAGGTGACCGTCGACGTCCCGGACGACGAGCGGCTGCTGTGGGTCCTTCGCGACGTCCTCGGCGTCACCGGACCGAAGTACGGCTGCGGCATCAACGTCTGCAAGGCCTGCACGAGCCACCTCAACGGCAGGGCGGCCAACCCCTGCGCCATCCCCGTGAAGGACCTGCGGCCGTCCGACGAAGTCACCACCATCGAAGGACTCCCGGCCACCGTGGGCGCCGACCTGCACCCGATGCAGGAGGCCTGGCTCGACCAGGACGTGGCCCAGTGCGGTTACTGCCAGCCCGGCCAGATCATGGCCGCCGTCGCCCTGGTCCGCCGCGTCAGGGAGGAGGGCCGCCCGATCACCGAGGCCGACCTGGACGGCATCCGCAACATCTGCCGCTGCGGCACCTACCCGCGTATCCGCGAAGCGATCAAAGCCGGCGCCGAAAACATGTGACCAGACAACTGAGGGGAGGACGCCGTGTCCGCTCGTCGTCCGAGAATCGTGCTCACCACCGTGGCCGTGGTCCTGGTCACCGTCGCGGCAGTCCTGCGCCTCGTCGTCGCCCCGAACGCGACGAAGCTGCCCGGTGACACCGACCAGACCGTGCACTACGCGGGCGAGGCCACCATGCTCGACAGCAAGGCCCTGCAGTCCGGGGACACCGCGCACGCGCTCCGGTCCGGCATCCCCGTCACCGCCGACCGGCGGGTGCGGGTCATGTCCACACACGGCGACACGGCCGTGGTCGAGGACGTGATGACGGTCCACGCCGGCGAGCAGTCCCTGCCCAGCCCGAAGACGTACGCCATCGACCGGAAGAGCCGGAAGGGCACGTCGCCACCGGCTTCGACACCGGCGGAACCCTCGCGGGGCGCGCTAAGTTCGGCCTTCCCACCGGACGCCGCCCAGGACGACTCCTACACGTACTACGACGCGACGACCCGTTCGATCGTGCCGGTCCGCTACACCGGAACCGCGCAGCGCGAGGGCCGTGCAGTGAACGTCTACGAGATCGAGGTGTCGGCGCCCGTCAAGGACCCCGCGGTACTCAAACCGCTCCCGGCCGCCCTGCCGAAGAAGCTCGTCGCGGGCCTGGTGCCCACCCTCGACCCCAAGACCCGGGCCCTTCTCACGCCTGCCGCGCTGGCCGCGCTGCCGGACCCCGTGCCGCTCACTTACCTGGGTCAGTCGACACTGGTCGCCTACGTCGACCAGCAGACCGGCATCGCCATCGATCAGACCGTGAACAGGAAAGTCGTGGCGACCGCCGCTGTCGCCAATGCGTCGACCCCTCTGCTCCCGGTGTCCGCCTTCACCTTCGAGATCACTCCCGAGAGCTCGAGGGACTTGGGCGACAAGGCGGCGGACGCCGGCCTGATACTCACCCTCCTGACCGACACGGCACCACTCGCCCTGATCATCACCACCCTTGTGCTTCTCTTGATCGCATTCGTACTCGGGCGGAGGCGCCGGACGGACACCTCCGCATCGGGAAGCCCCGCTACCGCGACAGCAGCCTCCGAAAGAGGTGCCACTGAGTGAACACTTCTCGTCCTGTGGTTCGCGGGTGATGACGGCTGGTGGTCGGGGGCCGTGACGTGGCAGGGCCCCTGGCCGTTGCGGCTGGTGATCTCACTCGCCAACGCCTTGACACAGGAGTCCTGTGGGTCCCGTATCGAGCCATGCCCGACGTCCCGCACGAGGTCGTCGAGCACGTTTCCTGACTCGTCCACGCCCGAAGGTGTGAGCCGAACTCCCGCTGGCGCAGGCCGCACCGGTCGGACGCCGGCACCACCGCGGCCCGGCCCACGCCCTGGCCGTCGCCGTCCAGGGCGACGAGACGGTGCTCAGGGCAGCTTGGCGGCATCGAAGGCTTCCCGGGTCGGGGCGGTGGTCTTGAAGGTGGCGTTCTGCTCGTCGATGCCGAGCTGGTAGATCTCCAGTACGGCCGCGGCGTGCTCGGGCTGCATCGCCGCGACGCGTACGCCGGTGGCCGTGCTCACGGCCTCCCCTGGATGCCGAGCTCGGCGAGCAGGCCGTGGATGCGCCGCTCGATCTCGTCGCGGATCGGCCGGACGGCCTCGACGCCCTGACCGGCGGGATCGTCCGGCTTCCAGTCCGGGCACCGCTTGCCGGGGAAGTACGGGCAGGCATCCCCGCAGCCCATCGTGATGACCATGTCCGAGCCCGCACCGCCTCGACGGTGAGGACCTTCGGGATCTCGGCCGAGATGTCGATGCCCACCTCCTTCATGGCCTCCACCACGGCGGGGTTCACGGCGTCGGCGGGCGCGGGACCGGCCGAGCGGACCTGGGCCTTGTCCCCGGCGAGGTGGGTGAGGAAGGCGGCGGCCATCTGGGACCGGCCGGCGTTGTGCACGCGGACGAACAGCACGGACGGGGCGGCGGGAGAGCTCATGAGGCCACGGCGCTGGGCGACCGCCACCGGCGCCAGGTGCGCCCTGGTCAGTCCGAGGACCAGCCAGACCAGTCCCACGGCGGCGACCATTTCGCCCAGCCACAGATGTCCGGCGGACCGGCCGCGCGTCGACCACTGCACCAGCGGCTGCGCGAGCACGGCGTCCGCGAGGACCGCGCCGCCGATGGTCCCGGCGATCTGCGCCGGCACGTATACGACCACCTCCCGCAGACTGTACGGCGGCCGGTGACCCGGGCGGCGAGGGTCGCCACGGGGTTGAAGTGCGCCCCCGAGACGGGGCCGAGCAGGGCGATGAGTACGCCCGGGCCGAAGACGGTCACCAGGGAGTCGGCCAGCAGCCGCACGCCGACATCGCGGGTCAGCTCACTCGCCCGGATCCCGGAGCCGACCACCACGGCCACCAGCGCCGCCGTGCCGACGGCTTCGGCCGCCGCCCGCCGCACCAGCGGCACCGAGGCGCTTACGCGGAGGCCTTCGCGGACACGGCCGGTGTCCCCAGCAGGGCGGACAGCTTCGCCAGGGTCTCGGGCAGCACCCAGTAGTACACCCAGGTCCCCCGCCGCTCGGAGCCCACCAGTCCGGCCTCGCGCAGCACCTTCAGGTGGTGCGAGATGGTCGGCTGGGAGACGTCGAACGGGCCGATCAGGTCGCACACGCACGCCTCCCCGTCCTCGTGGGAGGCGATCAGGGACAGCAGCCGCAACCGGACGGGGTCCGACAGCGCCTTGAACATCCGCGACAGCTCGACCGCGTCCACTTCACCCAGCGGCTCGCGGACCATCGGGGCGCAGCACGCCGCGTCCTGGCCGAGCACCGGCAGATCAACTTGTTTCGGCATGCCTCTATGTTGACGTTTATCTATTCAGGTGGCAACCTCGACTGTATCGACAATTGTCGATACAGCATCGTCTGTGATGGGAGACCGCCATGTCCCGAGTCCAGCTCGCCCTGCGCGTCACCGACCTGGAAGGCTCGATCGCCTTCTACTCCAAGCTCTTCGGCACCGAGCCCGCCAAGCGACGCGAGGGCTACGCCAACTTCGCCGTCACCGAGCCCCCGCTCAAGCTCGTGCTCATCGAGGGCGAGGCCGACGATGAGACCCGCCTGGACCACCTCGGTGTCGAAGTCGCCAGCACCGAGGACGTCACCGCCGCCACGACCCGGCTGAAGGAAGCGGGCCTGGCCACGTTCGAGGAGAACGACACCTCCTGCTGCTACGCACTGCAGGACAAGGTGTGGGTGACCGGCCCGGGCAAGGAGCCGTGGGAGGTGTACGTGGTCAAGGGCGACACCGACACCATGGAGAAGGCCGGCACCGCCCCGGACACCTGCTGCGGCACCACCGCCTGCTGCACTCCCGAGGAGCAGGCCGTCGACTCCTCCCAGACCCCGGCCGAGGCCAAGGCGGCCGCCGGGTGCGCCTGCGGCAGCTGACCGGCTACCTGCGGGCGGCGTCTGCGCCGGCTGAGCGCGTCTCCGCTGGTGTGGACTCTGCACCGCTGAGGGGAGGTGATTGATCCGTCCCGCATCACCGGCAGTCCCGGACGTCGGTCGTGGCGGACGACCGCGTGCGGCTCGCACCGAGCGGCCCCCTCGGCGATCTCCTCCCAGAGGCCGGGTTCCACTACGGGTACAGCCAAGGTGAGCCCAGAAACCGCCACGAGATGATCTTGAAGGGGTGAGCCTCGGTTTCGGCTTCTTCGAACATGGGGCTCGTGGTGTCGATAGTGAGTGCGGGGCGGCCCGCGTTCTCCCAGGTGGTCGGCCAGTCGCGAGGGACGCGAGTCGGAGTGGGTTCTACGATGGGCCCTGGACGTAGAGCACCTGGTGGATCGTCTCGTGAACCACGTACATCTCCGGCCGGCCGGGGAAGTGCCTGCGAAGAGCGTGGCAGATCTGCTCGGGGCTCCAGCGCAGAGTCAGGTGATGCTGGACGAAGTCCCGGAGCTCCGGGTTCTGGCCGATCTTCCCGGCTTTCGGCCGAGGCCGCCGCCGGACCGCTCGCCGGTGGGCCGCATGCGGTCGGTAGTACCACTGGCCGCCGGACAGGACCGTGCGGTTGCGGCGGATCTCCCGGCTGATCGTGGAGGGACTGCGCCCCAGCTCGGCGGCGATCACGCGAACCGATGCCTTCTCCCGAAGCCGGTCGGCTATGTGGAACCGGTCCGTCTCGCCCCGGACGCACCACCAGCCGTATCCTGCGCAGCACCCACGAGGACAGGCGGTGCGGCAACGCCGCTAGGAACGCGCGATCGTTCGGGGAGAACCGAGCCTTCTCGCCAGCGAGTTGACGCTCCAGTACCGTGATCCGATGCCGGAGGGCGAGGATCTCCGTGCTCTTGTCCCGGTCGCTCATGGGCGGCAGGCGCAGCACGGCGAACGCATTCATCACGGTCAGGTAAGCCAGTCGCAGCAGCACGACCAGCCATCATGCCGAGATGATCGCCAGTCCCGCGAGAGCACCGATTCCAGCGTCCGTGCTCGAGAACCCGCGCACCCCGCCCACCGGCTCCCACCCCGACGGACGAGGTTCTCGGCAAGGGCAACGCCGGTGATCGGCCTGGTCGGCGGCATCTTTGGGCTGCGCTGGACCTTCGTAGCGCTGACTCTTCTGTCCGTGGCCATCCTGGTCCTGCTGTTGGGAAGCGGTCGCCGGACACCGGCCTGACGGGCCGCCGCACGGCCACCTCCCACTCTGCGCCCCGCCGTGCCGTCGTACGACGGGGCGTGGCGTGCCGGACGCGCGATCGGTGCGGTGCAGGACGGCGCAGGCTGGGAACAGGTGAGGCGACGCGTCGTCACCGATCGGAGACCCATGCCGCACGATGAAGGACACGACAGCCCCGCCTCGATCCTGCCTCTGCTGCACACTTCGGCCGACCGGCTGTTCGCGACCGCGGCGGCACTGTCGGACGAGGAGGTGCGGGCGCCTTCCCTGTTGCCCGGTTGGACTCGCGCCCATGTGCTGACGCACCTGGCCCGCAGTGCCGACTCCCGCCACCGGTTGCTCGTCTCCGCCCGCTCGGACGCCGGCCTTCCGCAGTACGCCGACGACGACCAGCGCCAGCGGGAGATCGATGAAGGTGCCGGCCGGCCCGCCGCCGTCCTCCTCGACGACCTGGACAGCTCGCTGCACCGCTTCCTGACCGCGGCCGGCGAGCACCCCGACGATGCCTGGGAGGTGCTGGTGCACTGGCTCGGCGGCGGCCTGCGCCCGGTGCGCGGCGCAGTCGGAAGCATGCTGCGCGAGGTGGAGGTGCACCACACCGACCTGGCGACCGGTCACGGCCCGGCGGACTGGCCCGCGTTCTTCGTAGCCCGCGAGCTGGAGACGACTGTGACGAAGCTGCGCGAGAATCCCGTCGCCCCGCCCATGGCCCTGTGCGCCGACGAGGATCGGGGCCTGCTGGTCGTCGGCGACGGATCGGGGCCGCAGGTGACGGGGTCGGCGGCGGAGCTGCTGGGCTGGCTCACCGGGCGGACCGACGGCAGGGTGCTGACCGTCCGACCGCCCGGCCCCCTGCCCACGCCGCCGCCCTGGCGGAGCTGACCGGCCGCGCGGCCCGGACGCCGTACTCCCGCACCCTGGTGACCACCAGCACCGGACACGGCATCGCCCTGGCCCGCCGACGCCTGGGCGACGCACTCGTGACGAGCGTGGACGTCGACCCCTGCCTGGTCCAGGCCGCGACCGACCGGCCGGCCGGTATCGGCCTGTACCCGCGCACCGCCGTCTGCGACATCACCAAGCCCCTGCCCGGCGACGTCGACCGCATCGTGTCCACCGTCTCCGGCCGGCCCGTCCCCGCATCGTGGCTGACCGCGCTGCGCCCCCGGGGGCCGACTGGTCACCACCATCACCGGCACCGCAATGATCCTCGTCGCCGACAAGACGCCGGACGGCGGCGCCCGCGGCTTCATCTCCTGCGACCACGCCACGCTCATACGCACCCGCCACGGCGACGACCATGACGACACCTCGCCGGGCTCGTTCTGCGCACCGGACGAGCCCATCACCGCAGTACACGACTTGGTTCGCCTGTAGGTCTACGGGGTGACCCACTGAGGGCGGCGGAGCAGCCCGACACCGCCGACCTGGAATGGCTGCCCATCGAGCCCTTGCTGCCGGTGCCGGCCTGCCAGACCCCGCGCGGCGGCAGGCCAGAGCCGCCCGTTTTGTCCCCTGTAGAGCCGCGACTTGGGCATACGGGACAATCTCCAGCGGGGGGAGTGTCGCGAACGCACTCGGTGTATGCCCTGAGCAGAGGGAGTATCCGATGACCTGTGTGAGGGCTACGGCTTCCGGGTCGACTGGGGCTGAGGCTGTTTCTGGCGAGGTCCTGGTGGTTCTCGGGCAGGGCGGGGTGGGCGTCGCCGGTCAAGGCCGCGGGTGGCTCACGCCACGTCGAGGGCGATGAACACGGCGAGCAGCGCACAGATCGCGGCAAGCGAGTTGATCTCCGGGGTCCAGGGGCCGTACAGCCCGAAGCAGACAATCCCGGTGAGGGCGCCAAGCCCGAGCAGGATGAACAGCGGCGCAGCCAGCCTGGATAGCAGGGAGAAGCTCCGTGCGGGTGTGCGGCGCAGCCCGGGTGGCCGCTCGGGGGTGCCGTGCAGCACGTACCGGGCGATCCGGCGCAGGTTGGGCGCTTCAAGGGCCGCGCCGTGGCCTCCGGGGTAGTAGTAGACCTCGTAGAGCCAGGTCGTTCCGACGGCTATGTAGGTGATGTCGCCGCACCACCTGGTGTCCCGCGTCTCCGCGGTGAAGTCGCGCATGACCAGGTCCGGCGCGGGCGGCGCCGTGTGGTCAGCAATCGTCGTCCACTTCTTCCGCAGGTGCCGGCCGACGATGCGGTTGATCCGCATCAGCCGGGTGACGCGCTTGCGGTTGATCCTCCGTCCCCTCGCCCGCAGCTCGGCGTGGACGCACGGAGCGCCGTAGGCGCCATGGTGCTCGGCGTGGATGGCACGAATCTCGGCCACGGTCCGCTTCTCCTCGGCCTGGCGCCCGGCGCGGGCGGGCTCGGTGGCCAGGTGCCGGTAGTAGCCGGCGCGGGACGCCCCGAGCACACGGCAGATCCGCTTGACGCCGAAGTCGGCTCGGTTGTCGGAGATGAAGTCCCAGCGGTGGGGTCTCACTTCACCTCCCGGGCGAAACAGGCGACTGCCCGGCGCAGGATCTCGCGCTCCAGGTGCCACTCCTTCTCGGCCTTGAGCAGCCGGGCGTTCTCCGCCCGCAGCCGGGCCGGCTCCTCCTCTCGCTCCCGCCCGCGGCACGGCGTCCGGGCACGGCCTCGGCGTCGTCCTTACGGACCCACGTCCGCAGCGACTCCGCGGTGATGCCGAGATCCGCGGCCACCGCCGCGTACGTCCGCTTGCCCGCCGCGGCGCGGTAGAGCGCGACGGCGTCCTTCCGGAACTCCTCCGGGTACGGAGACTTGCGTCCCACCTGGACATCCCTCCCTGGACCATCAAGATCCATTGTCAGGGTGTCCACTCCAGAGGATCAGCCTCAGTCATCTACGTCGCCTTCGTCGTGGACACCTTTTTCCGCCGGATCGTCGGCTGGACGGCGGCCACCGTGAAGGAAACGGTCTTCGTGCTGGACGCTCCGGAGATGGCGATCCGGCAACGCGACCGCGGCCAACACCCCTTTCAGCCGGGCGAGTTGATACATCACTCGGATGCCGGGGCGCAGTACACGAGTTTCCGGCTCTCCGACCACCTGGAGGCCGCCGGCATCGCCGCCTCCATCGGGTCGGTCGGCGACGCCTACGACAGCGCCCTGATGGAGAGCACGATCGGGCTGTTCAAGACCGGCTGATCAAGCCCCGGCGGCCATGGAAGACGCTGTCCGACGTCGAGCTCGCCACCACCGAGTACGTCGACTGGTACGACCACCGGCGACTCCACGGTGAAACAGGACACGTCCCGCCGGTCGAATACGAGAACAACCGCTACCTCGCAACCACGAAACCCCAGGTCACACCCAACATCTGAGATCTCTACCGAACCCGGAACGGTTCAGTCCTCAGGTGTTCGTCATCACGGGGAAACCTCAAGCCGTCCATGCCCCGCACGTCGCATCAACATGAGGTCGCACAACACTCACCATCCGACAAAAACCAGAAACCTGAGTAACGCCTTCATGTCCAATTGACGTCTGGCCACCCGTTTCACCGGCCGGGAGAATGGCGTCCGCTCACCCGCTGGGAGAACATCAACGAAAGGATCACTCGTGAACACCAGGCTTGCCGCAGTCGCACTCACTCTCGTTGTGGGTGTCGGCAGCATCGCCGTGGCCCCCGCAGCTTCGGCGGACGGCGCATCCTCCACTCAGCGACCGGCTACGGTCAGCGCGGCGGCGTTCAACGCCACCGGCGTCTGGGACATCTTCCAGAGCAACAGATACACGGTGCGGGTCAACATAACCCAGGACGGCGCCGGGAACCTGTTCGGAACCGCCTCCTCCGCCGGTAGCGTGGGGACGCTCGAGGCAGGAGCCTTAGTCAACGGTACGACGATCTCCTTCAACATCCGTTGGTCGAACGGTGCGAGAGGCAGGTACGAAGGGTTCTTGGGCGCCGACAGACGTCTCTCCGGTATCACTTTCGACCTGAACAAACCCTCAAGCCAAGCAACCTGGGTCACCACTCGGACTTTCTGACACCCCCGAAATCAATGAGCTTCTTCAACTTGGCCACCGATCGGGTGACATGAACCGTCAACACGGAGCGTCGAAAACACTCGAAGTCCGTGGTCCTGAGCACGTCAACCTGAGTGGCCACATGCCCCTTTCGAGACCGAGTTGAAGAAGCTCGATCAGTCGTCGCATCACCAGACTTCGCATCGATAGCAGCTGGACATTCAGGGCCTCGGCCGGCGTCTTCCAGCCGAGGGTCTTCCGGGTGCTCTGCCTGATTCCTCGCCCGCACCGCGCCTCCAGGTCCGGTCCAGAGGACGCAAAGACCTCCGCATCGACGCCGTCGTTCAGTCGGCGATGTCAACCCCGTAACCGCGTGCGAGGGCGTCGAGGCCGTGGTCGTAGCCCTGACCGACGGCACGTAGACGCCAGAGCGGTCCCCTGCGGTAGATCTCCACGAGCAGCATCGTGCGTTCGGTGGTGGCGGCGTCCAGGGTGGCCCGGGCAAGAGGTGCCCCGCTGCTGCCGGGAGCCGCACCGATCTGGATCGCGCCGACGCTCCCGAAGGTGGCGGCGCCGTCGATGGCCGCAGCGACGACGATCCTCCGCGTCCCGGATGGCAGAGACGCCAGATCGAGGGCAATGGTCTGTTCGGCAGGACCTCCGGTCAGCAGGCGCGCCGTCCCGGCGGGACTCTCCGGGACTCCGTAGAAGATGAAGTCTTCGTCGGAGGCGACCTGTTCTTCCTCGTCGAGGAGAAAGGCGACCACGTCGATCTCGCAGCCGGACTGCGGAGCCCAGCCGGCGGTGACGTACCACTCCGGCGCGGGACCACCGTGCGGCATGGGCAGATCGATGACGCCGCCCCTCGGCATCACGTGCGGCTCCTGAGACCGGAGAGCCACCGCCTTCTGGTCCGCTGCAGTCGGAGAGGCGAGCCAATGCAGGTCGTGCACGGGAAGTTCAAGGGCGGTGATGCGCCTCATACGTCGGTCGCCCTCTCCTCCTGGCAGGAGTACGACGTCGGTGACGCTGGCGGACAGGTTGATCGCCGCGGATCCGCCCAGCTCGACGACGCGGGTACGAGCTGCCGCGGCATCGGCATGGACGCCACCGAGCACCAGTACCCGACGTCCCGCCAGAGGCTTGTCCGAGGTGCCGGCGGCGGGCTCGGACTGGCGCGGCGCGGGCACCGACACGCAGGGGGCGGCCGTGGGGAGGGCCGCGGTTTCCGGGGTGGGTACGGCAGAGGTCGTGGTGAGGACCGGCTCCACGGGCCCGACCTGTTCTGCTGCCTGCTCAGTCACCGGAGCGATCCTGCTGTCCGTCGCCTCGTGCGCTGTCCCCGGCCGTACCTCGGCCAGCAGCCGCAGGAACGTCTGCTCGTCGATGACCGGCACGCCTTCGGCAAGTGCGCGTCGGGCCTTTGCCGATCCGGCCGCCGGTTCGTTGGTCACCAGCACGCTGGTGTGCCGGCTGACGGAGGTCATCATGTTCAGCCCGGCGGCAACCGCCCGCCCGACAAGCTCCGCCCGGGCGTGGGCTGTCTCACCGGTCAACGCGACCTTCATCCCCTGCTGGAGCGGCCCACCGGGGGTCAGACGTCCCGGATTGCGGTAGGCACAGGGAGTCTTCGGCGGCTTCGGCGTGAATTGGGATTCCGCCCGTGGTGGGCAGGTCACCAGCGGCAAGGGCAGATCGAGCCGAGCCGCCTCGCGCAGCGACGCCCGCAGGACCCCGGCGAGTACCCGGGTGTCGTCCAGCGCGTCATGAGCGCGCTGTTGGGGGACGCCGTAGTGGGCGGCGAGGGTGCCGAGCCTCATGTCGTGCGTGGGCGGGTCCACCTGGCGGTTCAGGGCCAGGGTGCACAGCCGCTGCGACACGGGCAGCCACATCCGCGCACGGGCGAACTCGTGAGCCAGGAAGTCGTAGTCGAATTGAGCATTATGGGCCACCAGGACCCGGTCCTGGAGCATCGCTCCGATCCGCCCGGCCACTTGGTCGAAGGTCGGTGCCCCCTGCAGACGCTCGACGGTGAGCCCGTGCACCTCCACCGGCCCCGGATCGCATCCCGGATTGAGCAGCGTGGAGAACTCACCGGTCTGCTCACCGTCCGGCCCGATCGTGACGACCGCAACGGACAGCACCCGGTCCCGTCGGGCTATGAGTCCCGAGGTCTCCACATCGACCAGCGCCCAGTCGTAGGCATAATCGCCCATGGCGGGCACGTCCAAGAAAGGAGAGACAAGACTCATGACGCCAAGGATGATCCGATATGCGTCCCTCCTTCAACCTGCATGGTGATTTTCCCTCGCCGGAAGGCCGTGACGGGCGGCACCGGCCTGCCCGGCGCTGCGCGTACCGATCACGGCAGCGGCCGGTCCCGGCCGAAGTCGCGACCACGAAGGCCCGACCACGGTCACGAAGCGACGACACCGCCGTGGGCCAGGACCGCCTCCCCACCGGCACTCCGGCCGGCACCCGCCCGCGCTTTCTGCCGCGCCTGTCCGCGGACCGGCAGGTCACCGCACTGGTGAGGTCGCGGTCGGGAGATCGACAGCTCCTCTGCGTTCTCAGTCCACGCCCCACGGCAGGAAGAACAGAGGAGCGGGCGGGCAGAACAGGCCCCGTCTCGGCCGGAGCACATGATCAGGCGGAGGCCGCCCCCGCGTCCGGCGAACCCCCAGGTGAGTGACCCGGTCCGAGACGCCGTTCAAGATCGGAAGGTGAAGAACAAGCTCAGGACAACGGCGAGTTCGCCACTTTGCGTGGGCTCGCGGTCGCGGTCATCGGCCGGCCGGTGATGCTCAGTCCTGCGTGGAGATGCAGAAGGGATGGCCTGCGGGGTCCAGCAGGACCCTCCGCTGACCGGGGTGCGGTTGGACAGGGGGTTCCATGGCGCCCAGTGCCGGCATCCGTGCGTGGGCGGCGTCCGGATCGTCGACGCCCAGTTCCATGTGAGCCTGCTTGCCCTGGGCCAAGTCCGGCCAGGTCGGAGGCCGATAATCGGCCACCCGGATAAAGCCCGGTCCGGGTGGATTCTCCCGGCCGAGCAGGATGAAGTCGTCGCTGGAGCAGACGACCGGCAAGCCGAGCGCGTTGCCGTAGAAGCGGGCCGGCCCGGCGGGGTCCGGGCAGTCGAAGTCGACGGTCAGATCTCGCCCGGTGTGCTGCTGGAACTGGCCGCCGTCTGCTGTCGTGGCGAGCTCACCCGTCTGTCGTACCGGGACCACGCGGGGAAGGACACGGTCCGGAACGTCGCTCCCTGACTGATTCGTACAGCGCCTTTGCCTGATCGGCACGCGCGTGAGCCGGTATCTGGTGCCGCTACCAGGGTTCGGGGCCGGGGTGTTCGGGGCGCATGCGGGCCTGGGCGGTGGCGAGATCGGCGACGAGTTTCCAGCGCTCACCGTCCCGGCGCAGCGTTGTGCGGGGCGCGTCGGGGGGCGAAGTCACGCGGGAGCCGCCGGTGCTGAAGCCGTGTTCGGGGTTGGCGGCCGACGGATTCCGGCGCTGCGCCACGAGAAGTCACCCCTCTGCTGTTCCCTGGCTCTCCGCCCGGGACGGACGAGCGGCGATGACCGGCCCCCTCTTGGCACCCCTGATTAATTAATATTTAATTGGGCTGGCCTCTTCAAGGGTCACCTCTCCACCTTCTTGTCGGACGATGCCGCTCGGGAGCCGCATGTGAACCCGTACCGCCCAGTCAACGATCGTTTCTCCGGCCGCTGCGTCGTCGTCACGGGGGCGGCCTCGGGTATCGGCGCCGCCACCGCGCACCGGCTGGCGGCCGAGGGCGCCGGTGTGGTCCTGGTCGACATCATGGATCGAGGGGGCGAGGAGACGGCACAGGCCATCCGTGACGCGGGCGGGCGGGCCGTCCACCGGCACGGTGACGTCTCCACCGAGGCCGGCTGGGCAGATGCGGTCACGACGGCCCACGACCACTTCGGGCCTGTCGCGGGGCTCGTCAGCAACGCGTACACGGTGCGTATGGGGGCCGCCCACACGATCGACCGGGCAGAGTGGGACCGTCAGCTCTCCGTCAGCCTCACGGGCGCTTTCCTGGGGTTCCAGGCGTGTCTGGAGGATCTCCGGGCGACCGGGGGCAGCGCCGTCTTCGTCTCCTCCGTGCATGCTCTGGTCGGTATGCCGGGGCGTCCCGCCTACGCGGCGGCCAAGGCGGCGCTGACGGGACTGATGCGGCAGCTGGCGGTCGAGTACGGGGCCGACGTGCGGGTGAACGCGGTGCTTCCGGGACCGATCCTCACGCGCGCCTGGGACGGCATCGGCGAGGCGGACCGGCAGGCCAGCGCCGAGCAGACGGCGATGGGCCGGCTGGGGCGCCCGGAGGAGGTCGCCGGCGCCATCGCCTTCCTCCTGGGCGCGGACGCGTCCTTCGTCACCGGAGCCTCCCTCGTTGTCGACGGAGGGTGGAGCGTACGGAAGACCTCCTCCTAGGCCGTTGTGCCGTCGTGCGCGAGACGTGCCCTTTCACCGCCACCCATCGCAGGAGCATCCCCCTTGAAGATCACCCGCATCGAGACCTTCGCCGTCCCGCCTCGCTGGCTGCTGTGCCGCGTGGAGACCGACGAGGGCGTCGTCGGCTGGGGCGAACCGGTCGTCGAAGGCCGGGCCGCCACCGTGCGCACCGCCGTGCGCGAACTGGCCGAACTCCTCGTCGGACAGGACCCGCTGCGCATCGAGGACCACTGGCAGGTGATGACCAAGGGATCCTTCTACCGGGGCGGTCCCGTGCTGTCCAGCGCGGTCGCGGGACTCGACCAGGCCCTGTGGGACATTGCGGGCAAGGTGTTCGGCGCGCCCGTGCACGTGCTGCTGGGCGGTCCGGTGCGCGACCGTGTGCGTGCCTACAGCTGGGTGGGTGGCGACGAGCCCGCTGAGGTCGCCGACGCGGTCGCAGCCCAGGTGGAGGCCGGCTTCACGGCGGTCAAGATGAACGCCTGCGGCCGGATGAACCGCCTGGCCACGGTACGCGACATCGACGATGTCGTCGGCCGGGCCGCCGCAGCACGCGAAGTACTCGGTGGGGACCGGGACTTCGCCGTCGACTTCCACGGGCGTTTCACGGTGGCCAACGCCCGCAGGATGCTGCCCCACCTGGCTCCCTTCAACCCCCTGTTCGCCGAGGAGGCGGTGCTGCCGGAGTACACCCACCTGCTGAAGGACCTGGTGGCCGGCTCACCTGTGCCGCTCGCCACCGGTGAGCGCCTGTACTCGCGTACCGACGTCCTGCCGGCCCTGCAGGCCGGTGTGGCCGTCCTCCAGCCGGATCTGTCCCATGCCGGAGGCATCTCCGAGGTACGGCGCATCGCGGCGCTCGCCGAGGTCTTCGACGTCCCCGTGGCACCGCACTGCCCGCTCGGCCCGGTCTCCCTCGCCGCGAGCCTGCAGATCGCCTTCAGCACTCCCAACTTCCTCATTCAGGAACAGAGCATCGGCCTTCACTACAACCAGGGGGCCGAGGTCCTCGACTACGTCGTCGACCACGAGGTGTTCCGCTTTCACGACGGCTGCTTCCTGCGCCCCACCGCACCCGGGCTGGGCATCGAGGTCGACGAGAAGGCCGTGCGCGCGGCCGACGACAGCAGTCCCGACTGGCGCGGGCCGGTCTGGCGGCACCCGGACGGCTCGTTCGCCGAGTGGTGACACCAGGGCACCGGTCCCGGTCCTCTCGCCCCGTTCCGTACGACACCGGTCCCGCTGCCCTCGCCTTCTTTGCTCCCTTGTCCCCTCGCCCTCTCCACGACATCACTGGAGCCGCCCCGTGGAACCCACCGACTTCACCGGCCGTCTGAGCCGTGACCGGCTCGCCGCGATCGTGCGCGGCCGCTCGGCGGACGCCGCCCTGCGCACCGTACTCACGCTCGTCGAGGAAGGAGTCGACCTCGTCGAGGTCTCCCTCAACACCGCCGACGCCTGCGACGTGATAGCCGAGGCCGCCCGCGAGGTGGGGGAGGACGCCTTGATCGGCGCGGGCACCGTCGTCACCCGGGACGACCTGCTGCGCGCCCAGGATGCCGGCGCTACCTGGATCGTCACCCCCACCACGGGGGAGGCCGTGACCGCCGCCGTGCACGAGCGGCTGCCCGTGCTGGCCGGGGCGTTGACGCCCACTGAGGCCGCGGTCGCCGTGACGGCGGGTGCCACCGCCGTGAAGCTCTTCCCCGCGTCCCTGGGCGGGCCCGCCTACCTCCGGGCCCTGAGGGACCCCTTCCCCGACATGCCGTTGGTGCCCGTCGGCGGTGTGGACGCCGACCTCGTACCCGAGTACTTCGCGGCCGGAGCTCTCGCCGTCGGAGTCGGCTCACCGCTGGTCGGTGACGCCGCCCACGGCGGTGATCTGGACCTGTTGCGCCGGCGGGCCCGGCTGTTCCGGTCGGTGTGCCGACGGCAGGAGGCGGGCGCGTGACCTCCCGGGCCGTCACCAGCGCACCTGTGCCGCACCCGTCGGAGGTGGACACGGACGTCCTGACCTTCGGCGAGACCATGCTGTCCCTGCAGACCGACGGGCCGCTCGCCACCGGAGCCCCGGCCCGCACCTCGGTGGCCGGCGCGGAGTCGAACGTCGCCGTCGGACTGGCCCGGATGGGCCACCGCGTCTCCTGGGCCGGCCGCCTGGGCACGGACGAACCGGCCCGGCTGGTCCTGCGGACCCTGCGCGGCGAAGGCGTCGACGTGCGGCACGCCACCACCGACCCCGAGGCGCCGACGGGGTCCATGGTGCGCGAAAGCCTGGTGGCCGACATCACTCGGGTGCATTACTGGCGTACAGGATCCGCCGCCTCCCGCCAGCGGCCCGAGCACCTCGCCCCGGCGCTGGCCGCGGGCGCCCGCGTCCTGCACGTCACCGGCATCACCTGCGCTCTCGGCTCCGGCCCGCGGGCCGCCGTGACCGAGGCGGTCGAGCACGCCCGCGCACACGGCTGGACGGTGGTACTGGACGTCAACCACCGGACGCGCCTGTGGAGCGAGGAGGAGGCGGCGCCCGTCCTGCGCCGCCTCCGCGGCAGCGTCGACGTCCTGATCGCCTCGGACGACGAACTCCCCCTCATGGCCGGGGGCGAGCACACGAGTGAGGACGCGCGGGTGGCGGAGGTGCTGGCCGCGGGGGTGGGTGAGGTGGTCGTCAAACGCGGAGGCGACGGAGCCGACCTGTACGGCGCCGGCGGCCACCGCCTCCACCAGCCCGCCCACACCGTCCCCGTCCTCGACACGGTCGGCGCCGGGGACGCCTTCTGCGCCGGATACCTCTCCGGGCTCCTGGACGGTCTGGCACCGGCCGACCGGCTGCGGCGGGCGGGCACCACGGGCGCGTTCGCGGTCGCCTCCCGCGGCGACTGGGAGGGCCTGCCGCACCGCGACGAACTCGCGCTCCTGGACGCGGCACCCGGCAGCGCCCTCCGCTGAGCCCGCCGCCGCCCACTCACTCACCACGCGATCCGGAGCCACCCGACCATGAGCTCGCACAGCAGCGTTCCCTGCGCCCCCGCCCTCGGCCATGACATCCGACCGGCCTCCCCCGACCGTCTGGAACTGGGCGAGGGCATCCGTCTCCTCGACGACGGACGGATCGTCCTCGTCGACATCCTCTCCGGCCGGCTCCTGACCCCGTCCGGCGACGCGGGCTCCCCGCTGGCACTCCTGGCCCGTCTCGACGAGCCGCTGGGCGCGGTCGCACCCGTGCGGGAAAGCGACGGATTCCTCGCGGCGGCCGGCACCGGCTTCACCCGCATCGCCGCCGACGGAACCACCGCGAGCCGTACACGCGTCGCGGGTCTGCAGGGCCCTCCGGCACGGCGGATGAACGACGCCGCCTGCGACGCACAGGGCCGCATGTGGACCGGTTCCATGGCCTACGACGCCACCCCCGGCGCCGGTGCCCTGCACCGGCGGGACCCGGACGGAACGGTCGTCACCGTGCTGGAGGGCCTGACCGTGCCCAACGGCCCGGCCTTCAGCCCCGACGGCAGCGTCCTGTACCTCGCGGACAGTGCGCTGGGCACCGTTCACGCCTTCTGCGTGGACCCGTCGACGGGGGACCTGTCCGACCGGCGCACCGTGTTCCGCATCGACCCTGCGCACGGCAGCCCGGACGGCATGACGGTCGACGACGAGGGCCGGCTGTGGTCGGCGATCTGGGGGGCGGGGCAGGTCCGCTGCTACGCCCCGGGCGGGCAGCTCCTGCTGGTGCTGGACCTGCCCGCCCGGCAGCCGACCAGCGTCTGCCTCACGGGAAGCGAACTGCTGGTCACGACCGCTCGCTACGGCCTGGACGACCCGGGCCCCCTGGACGGGGCCGTGCTGTCGGTCCCCTGTGCCGTCACGGCTCCCGTGGCGTGGCGTGTCACGTCCTGACCGGCGCGCCCGCCGGGCCGGAGCCGGACGGACGCGCCGGTTCAACGCACGCGTCGGTCCGGGCGGTGCGGTAGGCCCGCACCGCCGGCAGCGCCCGCCCGCGGAAGTCGGACAGCGTGGTGTTGCTGACGACGTTGGGCTGTCCCACCTCCCAGCCCACGCCGGGTGCGGGGATCATCACGGGGTCCCAGTACAGGACGCCGAGGACGGCCCGGTCCTCGACGCTCTTGAGAGCGGCGAACAGGTCGGCGAGGAAGTCGCGCCGGCCCTGCGGGGTCTCGGGGTAGGGCACGGGGCCGTTGTCGGTGAGCTGTCCCTCGACACCGTCGTGGGTGACCGGGTTCCAGTTGACGCCCGTCTCCATCACCATGATTTCTTTGCCGAAGCGCCGGTGGAGGTCGTTGCAGAAGGCCGTGACGGTCGGGATGTCCTTCTTGCTCCAGAAGGGGCAGGAGGACGAGCCGATGACGTCGTACGGGATGCCGTGGTCGGCGGCGGTGGAGAAGAACCACTCGTACTTGTCCATGTTGCCGCCGTCGTCGAGGCGGAGGATCACCTTCGTGGACGGGGAGACCTCCTTCACGGCCCGGTAGCCGGCCTTCAGGAAGCGGGCGAGGCTGCGCCATCCGTCGGCGGAGTCCGTGGTGCCGTAGGGGAAGAGGATCCCGCCGTGCATCTCGTTGCCGAGGGAGACGTGGGCAGGGGTGGTGCCCTGGGCCTTCATCCTGCGCATGATGCGCTCGGTGCAGTCGTGTACGTCCTTCTCCAGCGCGGCGACCGCCCGCGCTTCCGGCAGGGCGGTGGCGTCCCTCCGGTCCCTGGGGATGTCCTGGGTGAGTCCGTTGGTCCAGTAGTCGCTGTAGTGCAGGCCGAGCTGGATGTCCATGCCGTGTGCCGCGGAGCGTCGCGCCGTCTTCAGCATGTCGTTCTCGTCCTGGTGGCCCTCGGGCAGGTAGGAGTCCGGGTATCCGATCCGCGGGTGGTCGGGGCCGGTGCCGGTGCAGACGCGTAGGCGGGCCAGGTCGAACCCGTTGTCGGCGAGGAGGTCGACCGGGTCCCGGCGCTTGCCCCTCTCGTCGTAGTACCTGCCGCCGCTGTCCTCGACCCAGTTGATCATGGTGAGGTCGCCTCCGGCGGCGAAGCCGTCGTCGGCGGGGCGGTGGCGTCCGCTGTCCTCGGCGGCCGCCGGTGTGGTGCCTGCCGAGCCGAGGACGCCAGCGCGGCGATCCGCAGGCGTAGACACGGCCTGCCGGAATGTCGTGTACCTGCCATAACTCTCTCCTGACCTCTCACTGCGTACTGCGTGCGGGCGGATGCCGGCCCCGGCCCGTACAGGCCGGGGCCGGCGCCGTCCCGGCGGGGTGTGCCGCTTCCGCCGGGACGGACGGTCACGGGGCGGTGAGCAGGGCGTTGCACTCCTGCTGCAGGGCGACGTCGCCCCACATCGGGTGGTGCGGGGCGGCGTTGGAGCACACCACCGCGCCCCAGGCTCCGGCCTTCGCGGACTCGGTCACGGCGAGGCGGCAGAAGGCCGCGCCCACCGGACCCTCCTCGAAGGTGCCGTGCAGCGGGGTGTAGCCGACCCACCCCTCGCCGAAGACGAAGGGGACACCCGTCTCAGCGGCCCAGTCCGCGGCGGCGGCGATCCAGGTGGTCAGCTTCTGCTCCATCGCCGTGCGGTGGACGGCGTAACGGTCGTACAGCCAGGCGTCCCAGTGCTCCGGGTCGCACCAGTCGTGCACATAGACCTCACGGAGCCCCACCACGGTGGCGTCCAGGCGCCACCGCTCGTCGGCGGGCGGGGCCCAGTCCTGAAGGCGGGGCGCGCCCGGCCGCAGCAGCTCGCGGTCGGCCCGCTCCTGGGGGAAGGGCCGGGAGGGGTCCCGGAGGGCGAAGGTGTCGAGCAGTTCGTCCAGCACGCCGTAGACGTACGGGTGGAAGGCGGCGACGTCGACGTCCCGGGGGACGCCGCGCAGCGAACCGACCGGGACGTGCGCGTAGTTCACGGTGACCATCCGGTCGGGGTGCCGCTCGCGGAAGCGGGCGAGGCCCCGTTCCAGGCGCGGGCGCAGCGCGACGACGGTGTCTCCTTCGAGGCCCTCGGTGAGGAAGCCGGCCTGGACCTCGTTGTGCAGTTCGGCGAAGGCGACGCGGTCGTCCAGACCGTCGTGGGCGGCGAGGAAGTCGATGAGGTCGGCGAGCCCGTCGGCCAGGGCCCGCGGCCGCTCCTCGGGGTCCACCGCCATCAGCGCGTCGAACCAGGCACGGTCCCGGGCGAAGGACGAGGACTGCTGGTACTCCCAACTGGACAGGATGACGAAGCAGTCGTGCCGGCGGGCGGCCTCGAACAGGGCCAGCAGGTGCGCCCGCGCGTCGATCTCGGTGGTGGCGCGTACGTCGTACCAGCGCAGGCGCTGCCCGTAGGCGCCGCCCAGGGGGCCCAGGCGCAGGAACGCGGTGTCGAGGCCGGAGCCGAAAAGCAGGTAGGGCATCGCGCAGATGCGAACGGTGTTGTAGCCGCGTTCCACGGCCTCGGCGAAGGCTCGGTCCAGGTCGGCGAAGGGCTCACCGGGGCCGGTGCGGGTGTACCAGGTGAAGTCCCACAGGGTGATCTTCAGGGTGTCGGGGAGGTGGGACGGCCGTGCGACGGGCATGCGGGGATACCTCTCGTGACGGGTGAGGGGCGACGGGTGGGGACGCCGGCAGGTGGAGGAGCCGTGCGGCTCAGCTCTTGACCGCGCCGGCCGTGAGCCCTTCGAGGAGCTGTTTGCGCAGCAGGAAGAAGACGAGCAGGCCCGGTATCACCGCGAGGACGGCTCCGGCGAGGACCAGGTCGTACTGGCGGCCGGTGGCGCCGAACAGGACCTGCAGGCCCAGCGGGAGGGTGTAGTCCCCCGGCTCGCTGATCACGATCAGTGGCCAGATCAGGCTGTTGTAGCTGGTCAGGAAGGACCAGACGCCCAACGCGCCGAGTGCGGGGCGCAGCAGGGGCAGCACCACCCGCCGGAAGAGGCCGAACTCGGTGCAGCCGTCGACCCGTGCGGCGTCGAGGAGGGCGTCGGGCACGGACTGCTCGACGAACTGGCGCATCATGAAGATGCCGAACGCCGGGGCCACCCAGGGCACGACCAGCGCGAAGTACGGCGTGGTCAGGTGGGCCTTGGCGACCATGATGAACAGCGGGACGACGATGACGGCGAACGGCACGGCCATCGAGCTGAACATGATGTTGAACAGCACGGTCTGCCCGCGGAAGCGGTACTTGGCGAAGGCGAAGCCCGCCAGGGAGCACAGCGCCAGGGAGGCCACGGTCGAGATCAGCGCGACGACCGTGCTGATCAGCAACCAGCTCCGGAACGGGTGGCCGTCGAGCAGCCCGCGGTAGTTGTCCAGCGTGCCCGGCACCGGCAGCGGCTGCGGCGGGTAGGAGAAGATGTCACCGCGCGCCTTGAACGAGGCCGACAGCGCCCACAGCAGGGGCAGTGCGAAGACCAGCAGCAGGGCGATGAGGAAGGCGTACAGCAGGACGCGTCCGGCGGCCGATCCTCGACGTGCCGGGTGCCGCGGCCGGGGCGGTGCTCCGGAGGGTTCGGAGGTCGCAGGAGTCGTGGCGGTGGCCGAGGTCATCGGCTGCTCCTTCCTGCACCCAGGGTGCGCATGGCTAGCTGCCCCAGGACGAACACGACGACGAAGAGCAGCACGCCGGCGGCCGCCGCGTAGCCGAGCTGCTGGCGCTGGAAACCGGCGCGGAAGATGAACATGGCGACCGACAGGGTCGACTCACCGGGCCCGCCCTGGGTCAGCAGAAACGGTTCGTCGAAGATCTGCGCGGTGTTGACCAGGACCGTGACGGCGACGAACGCGGTCACCGGCCGCAGCGCGGGCAGCGTCACGTCCCAGAAGCGGCGCACGGGCCCGGCGCCGTCGAGGGCGGCCGCCTCGTACAGTTCCTTCGGGACGTTCTGCAGTCCGGCGAGGAAGAAGATCGTGAGGTAGCCGGTCCAGCGCCACAGCACCAGGACAATCACACTCACCCGTGCCCAGGCCGACTCCCCGAGCCAGTCGATGCCACCGAAGCCGAACAGGGCCCGCAGGGTGGAGTTGAGCAGCCCGAACTCCCGGTCGAAGACCAGTCCGAAGACGAGGGTGATGACGATCGGGGAAATCACCACCGGCATGAAGTACGTCATCCGGAACAGGTCCCGGCCGCGCAGCCCACGGACGTTGAGGGCCTGCGCGATCAGCAGGGCGGCGGGGACGACGACGCACAGGGTGAACACCACATACAGGGCGGTGTTGCCGACGGACGTCCAGAAGCTGTGGTCGGTGAGCAGGTCACGGTAGTTGCGCAGCCCCACCCAGCGGGGAGTGCCGAGCCCCGCCCACTCGGTGCAGCTCAGGTAGAGCCCGACGAGGACCGGTACCAACAGGAACAGCCCGTAGAGCAGGTAGAAGGGGGAGATGAACACGTACGGGGCGAGCGTGCGCTGCCGGCGGCTCCACCAGGAGCGCCCGTCGGAGCCGGTGTTCCTGCCTGTGCTCTCACCCGTGTTCTTGCCCGTGCTCCGCCGGGTGCGGGCCTCGGGCCGCACGCGGGTGGACACCGGATCGGTCATCGCTTCACCTGCTGTCGGTAGGCCCGGATGCCTGCCCTGATCGCCTCGGCGGCGGAGGTCTTCCCCTGCAGGGCCAGCAGCATCGGGCCCCCCAGGACGTCGTTCAGGATCTGCAGGCCCTGTGCCTGGTAGAAGATCGGCAGATCGGCGGCGGCCGCGCCGTACACATCGAAGACGCGCTGGCCGCCGAGGTAGTCGTCGGTGATGCCGCGGAGTTCGGCATCCTCGTAGAGCGAGCTGAGCGTGGGCAGGAAGCCGCCCGAACGGTAGCGCAGCAGCTGGCCCTCGCGGGTGAGGTAGACGCGGCGGAGCAGTTCGAGTGCGGCCTGGGTATGGGGCTTGTCCTTGAGGACGCAGAACGCCGTGCCGCCGAGAGTGGACCCCGCATGACCGCCGCCGGAGAACCGCGGCAGCGTCCTGATCCGCCACTTCCCCTTCTGCTCGGGCACATTGGCCTGCAGACCGTAGACGTTGTACCAGTTGGGCATGACGGTGGCGGCCAGCCGCCCCGACTTCAGCGCGGCGGCGCAGGCGCTGCCGTAGGGATCGGGCAGCGACATCAGGAAGCCCGTGCGGACGCCGCGCTGCATGAACTCCAGCACTTCGACGGCCTCGGGAGAGTCCAGGACGAGCTCGCCGGCCGCGTCGAAGACACCGCCGCCGCGCTGCAGGAGGAACTGGAGGAAGCCGTTGACGATGGAGCCGTTGTCACCGGTGGCGACCATGCTCAGGCTGATGCGGTGCCGGTCGTGCAGGCGCTCACCGAGGTCCGCCAGCTCCTGCCACGTCTCGACGTCCTCCGGAATCCGGTGCTCGGCGAAGATGTCCTGGCGGTAGTACAGGACGCTGATGGAGTTGTCCGAGTCCAGCCCGTAGGGGGTCCCGTCGACCGAGTACGGGGCGAGCTTGAGCAGCTCGTCGCCGAAGGGCTTGACGGTCTCAGTCAGGTCGACGAACAGGTTCTCGGCGATCCGCGAACCCATGACGCGGGGGAACTGGTCGATGATGATGCCCGCGAGGTCGGGTGTGTTCCCGTCCGCGACGGCCTGCGCCATCATGCGGGTGACGACGTCGCTGCCGGCCGCGTTGGTGAACCGCATGCGGTAGTCGAAGCGGGAGCCGTGCATCAGCGTGTCGTCACCGACGGCGCTCCGGAAGGTCTTGATGTAGCCGGGATCGTGGGTCCACAGCGAGACCTGCACCGGGCCGTCGGTGACGGCCCGGGAGGAACCGGAACCGCACGCGGCCAGTACGGGCGCGGCGGCCAGTCCCAGCCCCGCACCCATGGCGCCGCGCAGCACCGCCCGGCGGCTCGGCTCACTCATCTCCGGCTCCCCCGGCTCCCGCGGCCACCGTCAGGGCGATCCGACGGACCGGGACGAGCTCGGCGTGGTCCACCGAGGCCCGCTCGCGGGCGGCCTTCAGTACCTCCCGCACGGACGCGTCGACGTACACCTTGCTGTCCGGGAAGAGGGGCAGGACCCGGATCTCGATCCCATGCCCGGCCACCTCGGCCGCCTCGCCGGCGAACCGGCGCAGTCCGATCTCCCAGTCGGGCCCGTACCAGAAGTGGTCCGCGACCAGCCGGCCTCCGATGTAGGCCCGTGCCACGTCACCCGTGTACGACAGCCGCAGCAGCACCTCCCCGTCGGTGCCGTCGGCGTCGAACACCGACGCCGGGACGGTGATCCGGTAGACGGCCGCCCCGTCGAAGTCGGCGTCCCGCGGCGCGGAGGCCCGGTCGTGAGAACCGCCGGTACGCGCCGGCGGAACCACGGCCTCGGCCCGCACGCACTCCACGCCGCAGCGCGGCGGCGAGTCGGCGCCCTCCGTGCCGGCGGCGAGCGTCCACCGGGTGAAGAGTCCGTCGGTACACGGAGCGGACAGACCCGGCCCCGCGAGCAGGCGGGCGGCGGTCGCGTCACCGGGAGACGTCAGCACCGACAGGTCCACCTCGTCCCGAGCGGTGTGGATCCGCAGCTCGTCCCCGTCGGCCAGGACCGGTTCCGTGCACAGGAGGAGCCGGTCGGTGCCGCCGGCACTCACCCGCTGGGCCTGGAGCGCCTGTTCCTCGGAGAGCACCAGCAGGTGCACCGGTCCCTGCGGGCCATCCACCGTCACCAGGGCGCGGGAGCCGGGCTCAAGGACACTCACCACGACCAGGCCCGAGTCGTCCGTGTCCGTGTGCACCGGTCCGGACACCTCGCAGCCGGCCGGCAGGGCGAACTGCGGGGTGATGCCGGCGGTCGCCGCGAACACCGCGATCGGGTCCCCGTCGAGCTCTAGCCGGGTCACCGGCTGCGCGCTCGCCCACTCCAGCCGCACCCCGCGGCCGACCTCGTAACCGAGCGGCCAGACGAAGTGCGCTCCGGTGGGAACGGTCACCTCCTGGGCGGGCAGGGTGACCGTCCGCTTGGCCAGGTGCACCCGGAAGCGCACACTCTGGTGGTCTGGCAGCGTCTCGTGCGGCTGGTGGTTGTTGACGAACAGGAAGCCCCTGTCGCCGTCGGCGCGCACGGACCAGCGCAGCGACCGGCGGTCGTCGAGTCCGGCCGGGCCGTCGTCCGGCAGGTGCAGCGGCATGTCCGCCAGGTCGGCACCGCTGTCCCGGATCAGCAGGTGCTGCAGTCGCAGCGCGTGGAAGGAGGGCCGTACCTGTCCGTACTCGCCCAGCGGCGCCTGGAAGTCGTAATTGACGACCGGCAGGTCGTTGGGGTAGCCGGTGTCGTGCGACTCCTGGTTGGTCACGGTGTGCCCGAGGCGCTGAGAGCAGCCGTGGTACAGGTAGTAGCCCTGCCACACCGAGCCGCTGCCCAGCTTCGTCAGCGCGAGCGACGAGACGTCGGCGGCGGGCACGAGGGGGCGCCGATGGTAGGCGATCGCCATGCCGCCGCCCAGCTCGCAAGTCGCGTACGGGTAGCGGCGGTCGTCCGGTCCCGTGCCCGCCGGGGCGGACGAGCGCAGGTCGGCGCCGATCGCGTGGTCGTCGCGGATCGGAGTGAAGAAGTAGTGGCGCCGCATCTCGCGGGTCCAGCCATCGTGCGCGTCCTCCCAGAACGCCTCCGGGTAACCGCCGTACAGCGGCAGCAGCACGTCGGCAGGGATGTCGGCGGCACCCCAACCCGTCGCCGTCCACAGCGGTGCCCGGATGCCGACCCGCTCGGCCAGGGCGCGCAGGGTGCGCAGGTGTTCCGGCTGGTCATACAGCTCGTTCTCCACCTGGACGGCCACGATCGGGCCGCCGTCGTCGTAGCCGAGGCCGCGCAGTTCGTGGGAGATGCGCGTGTAGTACGGCTCGACGAGCGCCAGGTAAGCCGGGTCGTCGGTGCGCGGGGCGCACCCGCTTCCCGGCAGCCAGTCGGGGAAGCCGCCGTTGCGGCATTCGCCGTGCGACCACGGTCCGATCCTGACCGACACGTACAGCCCCAGCTCACCGCAGAGCTCGGTGAAGCGCCTGATGTCCAGGTCGCCGTCGAACCGCAGGGTGCCGCGTTCCTCCTCGTGCTGGTTCCAGAACAGGTAAGTGGCCAGGAGGTCGATCCCGCCGGCGCGTATCTTCAGCAGCTCCTCGCGCCATTCGGCCGCCGGGTAGCGGCTGAAGTGGAACTCCCCCATGACCGGCAGCCAGGGCTCGGTACCCCGCTGGAGCCTGCGGCTGTCGGCCTCCAAGGGTTCAGGGGTGCCCTCGCGACTGCCCATCGGCAGGTGCCCCTTGAGCGGGACGGGGAGGTCTCGGGTGTGCAGCGTCAGCATGACAGGCGGCTCCTGCGGCGTAACGGGCTCGTGAAGTGGGTTCATCGTCAGGGCGCCCCTACCCCCTGTCAAGATGTATTCATAAATAATGCTGACCGCTAGACTGTCCGATCACGGCGCGAGAAGCTCACCGGGACGCGGAGCCTGGCCGGCTCGGCCACGCCCGACGCCGAACGTCCCAACGGCCCCATCAGCCCTCTACCTCGTAAGGGAGAACCGCATGGCGTCCTACTCCGGTCGCGGTGTGCACGGACAGGTCGTACACAAACTGGGTGCGCGCATCGTGGGAGGGGAAATCGCCGAGGGGGAGATCTTGGACATCGGTGCGCTCGGCGCCGAACTGGACGTGAGCCTGACCGTCATGCGCGAGGCGCTCAAGGTGCTCGCCAGCAAGGGACTGACCGACGCACGCCAGAAGCGGGGCACCTTCGTCAGGGAACGCGCCCACTGGAACCTCCTCGACGCCGACGTCATCCACTGGCGCATGGAAACCGGCGACGGCACCCAGGTGCTGCGCGACCTCGCCGACGTACGCTCCATCATCGAACCCGCCGCGGCGCACCGGGCAGCGCTGCATCGCACCGACGCCGACCTGTCCGCGCTCGAAGCCGCCCTCGAGGACATGGGGCGGGCGAAAGCCGACTCCGCGGCCGCCGCCGAGGCGGACGCGACTTTCCACCGGGCACTCCTCGCCGCCACGGGCAACGAGATGCTCAGGAGAATGGACATGCTTCTGGAGCCCGGTCTACGGGAACGCGACCGTATGGTCCACGCCCACGGCGATGCCGATGACCCCGTCCCCAGCCACCGCGCGGTGCTCGACGCCATCCGCGACCAGGACCCCGCCCATGCCGAACGCGCCATGGTGAACCTGCTGGCGAAGGCGGTCGCAGACCTCGACCACCTCGCGCACGCACCGGACGTCACCCCGCGGTCTTGAGGATGTCGTTGGCCCGTTTCAGCTCGGTGCTCTCCTTCTTCAGCCGCTTCAGCTCGGCCGACTCCTCGCTCGTGGTGCCCGGACGGGTACCGGCGTCGGTCTGGTCCTGCCGCACCCACTTGCGCAGCGTCTCGGTCGTGCCGGTCCCGAGCTTGGACGCGACCGCTTTCGTCGCGGCCCACCCGGCGTCGTAGTCGGGCCGCACCTCGGCGACCATCCGCACCGCACGACGGCGCGACTCAAGCGGGTAAGGGGAAGGACGTGCCGTGACTCGATCCTGTCAAACGATCGAGTCCCTGCCGAACCCGGAACGGTTCATCTTCCCAGTCGCACTTGACCTGGAGCGCGCTCCAGATCTGAGGATGGGGGGCATGGACATCAACACCACTGACCCCCAGATCGTCCTCGGGACGATGGACTTCGGCACCCGCGTCGGCCCGGACGAAGCTTTCTCGATCCTCGATTCCTTCGTCGGCGGAGGTGGTGTCTGGCTCGACACCGCGAACTGCTACTCCTTCTGGGCCGATTCGAGTGGCGTCGGCGGTGCCAGCGAGCGTGTCATCGGCGCGTGGCTTCGCTCCCGCCCCGGCGCGCGCGACGCGGTGCGGATCGCGACGAAGGTCCGGCAGAATCCGCTCGTTCCGCACTCCTGGCCGCAGAGCGCCGAAGGACTTTCCGCCCCCGCCGTACGAATTGGTGTTGAGGGGAGCCTGGGGCGTCTCGGAGTCGATCACGTCGATCTCCTCTGGGCTCACGCCGAGGACCGCACTGTGCCGCTGGAGGAGACCGTCGGTGCCTTCGGCGAGCTGGTCACGAAGGGAACGGCTCTGCGCGTCGGGGCGGCGAATCATGCTGCCTGGCGCGTCGAGCGCGCCCGGTCACTCGCCCGGGGTCAGGGCGTGGAACCGTGGACGGCCCTGCAGCTGCGCCACTCACTTGTCCAGCCGCGGCCACTCACCCCGCTCGCGGAGGGCGGCCATCGCCTGCTCACCGACGAGGACCTGGACTTCGCGCAGTCGGAGGGGCTCACCATGTGGTCGTACAGCTCGCTGATGTGGGGTTCCTACGTGCGCGCAGACAAGCCGCTTCCACGGACTTATGATCACCCTGGTACCACCCGGGTGCTCTCGGTTCTGGACGACGTGGCCGGCGAGCTGGCGGCCACGAGGAACCAGGTCGTCCTCGCATGGCTGATGCGCCAGGGGATCGACCCCATCGTCGGCGTGAGCCGGGTGGAGCAGATCGAGGAGGCGCTCGCCGCACGCCGTGTGCGGCTGAGCGACGAGCACCTGGCGCGCTTCGCCGAAGCGCGGTAGCAACGGTCAGACAAGGAGCCCTGTGACCACCCTCCTCACCCCGGCAGCAGCCGCCGACCGCACCGGCGTCTCCCTCGACACACTGCGCTACTACGAGCGCGAAGGGCTGATCGGACCGATCCGGCGCTCCCCCGGTGGGCGCAGGGAGTACACCGAGGACGACCTCTTCTGGATCGGTCTGGTCACGTGCTTTCGTGACGCCGGCCTCGGCATCGCGGACCTGCGGGAATTCGTCGCCATGCTGCGCGCCGAGCATTCTGCGCAGGACCGGGTCACCTTCCTCCGAGAACGCCGTGCCACCCTGGAGCAGCGAGTGGCGGCGCTGCGCCGGGCCCTGGAGGTCCTCGACGACAAGATCGCCTACTACAGCTGAGTGCCGCACGCCCCGCGCTCTGCCCACCGCACATCGCCCACCATCCCTAACCCCTCGCCATCTGAAGCCGGCAGTGGCACAACGTCCGTGCCCTCACTGAGCCTCTTTCATCTTGAACAGCTGCAGGTCATCAGCGTGTGGATGGCCTGGCCGACGGTGCCGGTGCGGCGGGTGGAGCGTCTGGCCCGCCGGAGCGGTCGCCAGGACTTCAGCTGCGCGAAGGCGCGTTCGCCCGGTGCTCTCAGCCGGGCGTGGCCGTGGTTGAACTGCTGGTGGTGCGCGGGCTGTTCGCGGTGGTTCTTGTACGGGGTGCGCACGGTCGCGCCGGCGTCCTGGTAGGCGCGGTCCGCCAGCACGAGGATCTGCCGGGTCGGGCAGGCCGGGACGATGCCGTGGGCGTGGTCCGCGGTCAGGTCATGTGCGCGGCCGGGCATCCGCGGGAGAACCACAGGGGTGCGCCGTCCGGGCGGGCGATGACCTGTACGTTCATGCCGTGCTTCTTGTGTTTCTGCGAGTAGTACGGCTGGTCGGTGGGGATCAGGGTGCCGTCAACGATGACGTGGTCGCCCTCACCGAGGCCGGTGAGGGCTTCGTGGAGGCCTGGAGCCCAGGAAGCCGGCACCTGAAGGGCCCCCCGTCCACGGAGCGCCGGGCGGTGGCCTGCGGAACCGACAGGGCCCCTTCGGTCGCCGGTGCGCTGAGTGGAACCACCACGCCGGCGACCGAAGGGCCCTGCCTCGTCACCACGCCCGCTGAACAACCCGTTTCACCCGCCAGCACAGGATGAAAGAGCTTCACTGAGTGGTCAGCGCGAGAGCGGTGGGCTCGCTGCGCCGAACCCCCAGGACGGTGGCAGCAGCCGTGGTCCTGTCCGGGGTGGAGCTGGCGAGCGTGACGAGTCCGGCGCCCTCGGTGCCGGGGCCCGAGTGTGCGCCTCGGCTCATGAAGCCGCCGATGAGACCGGCCGGACAGCGGCGGTCACAGCGTCGCCTCGAAGGGACTGACGCTCTCGTCGACGTAGGGAATCTTGTCCAGGCTGCTGCCGAGGCGGACGTTCTCGCCGGTGGTGACCGACTCGTCGATGGACATGAGGATGTCCAGAGCGTGGTATCCGAGGTCGCCGGTGGCGATATGGGGCCGCCCCGCGCGCAGGGCACGGGCCATGTCGAGTACGCCCAGGCCGCGGCCCGCCGCGACGTCCGTCGAGGGGACGGTGTGCCAGACGGGATCCCCGTCGTCGCCGGCGAGCGAGCCTCGGGTGATCTTGACGTCGCCGCTGAAGTGGTTGGGGTCGGGCAGGACCATGGTGCCCTCGGTGCCGGTGATCTCGACGACACCGACGCGTGTGAGGGGCGAGTCGAAACTGAAGACGCTCTGGCTGACGCCTCCGGCGGCGAACTGGATGAGCGCGGAGACGTGGGTGGGCACCGTGACGTCGAAGCTCGTCCCGGCTCGGTCGCCGGTGCGTATGGTGCGCACCGTGCGGCCGGTGGAACCCACAGCGGCGACGCGCTCGGCGGGGCCGAAAAGGTTGAGGAGCGTGGTGATGTAGTAGGGACCCATGTCGAACAGCGGGCCGGCACCCCTGGCGAAGAGGAACTCGGGGCTGGGGTGCCAGGTATCCGGTCCGGCGTACTGCATCACGGTCTGCGCGGACAGCGGCCGGCCGATGTCGCCGCGGGCCAGAGCGCGCCGTGCGGTCTGTACGGCAGGCCCGAGGACCGTGTCGGGGGCCACGCCCACGCGCAGTCCGGCGGTCGCGGCCTGGTCCAGCACCGAGAGGGCGCTGTCCCTGTCGATGGCGAGGGGCTTTTCGGACCAGACGTGCTTGCCCGCGGTCAGGGCCCGGGAGGAGACGTCGGCATGGGCGGCCGGAACGGTCAGGTTGACGACGATGTCGACGTCGTCGTGGGCGAGGACGTCGGCCGCGGTGCCTGAGCGCGGGACGCCGTGTTCATCCGCCTGGGCTCGTGCGCGCTCGGTGTCCAGGTCGCCGACGATGTGAACCTGGAGGTCGGGGAAGGAGGTGAGGCTCTGAAGGTACTCATTGCTGATGTTGCCGGCGCCGATGAGGCCGACTCCGACCGGGCTGTGGGTGCTCATCAGCGGATGCCCTTCGCGTGGAGGTAACGGACGGCGGCGTCGATGCCGTCGAGGATGTCGCCGTCGTAGTGGTCGAACTCGATGACGGCCCAGCGGGCGTGGCGGACGGTGCTCAGCGCGGCGTCCAAGGGGATCTGCCCCTGCCCGGGAGCGACCTGGCCGGTGTCGGCGGGGTCGAAGGGTGCGCCGGAGAAGAACGGATCGTCGATCACGGCGCCGTCCTTGATGTGCAGGGCCTCCACACGGTCGCCCAGCCGCTCCAGCAGGGATACCGGGTCGTTGCCGCCGGCCGCGGCCCAGTACAGGTCGATCTCCAGCTTGACGCCGGGGTCGAGGAGACCGGCGAAGAACTCGAAGGCGCTGACGTCCTTGATCTTGTGGACGAACTCCTGTGAGTGGTTGTGATAGCCGACGGTGAGGCCGTAGGCGGCGGCGGCTTCGGCGGCCTGGTTCAGAAGGTCGGCGGTCGCGGCGACGTCTCTCTCGTGCACCCAGCGATCGGGGGCCACGAACGGGTCGAAGACGGTCTCCAGGCCCAGGGCGCGGGCGGCCTGGAATGTCTCATCCACGCGCGCGGCCTGCCCGCTCGTCGAGCGGGGGTCGGGCGAGAGGAATCCTGCGTGCCCGGTACGGGCCGTCAGGCCCGCCTCCCGCAGAGCGGCAGGCAGGGTGTCGGTGCGGCCGACGAAGTCGTAGACCTCCACTGTGTGCAGGCCGAGGGCGGAGATCTGGGCCAGTGTGTGCTGCTGGTCCGATTCCAGCAGGTGCCGGACGGAGTAGAGCTGCAGAGCCATCTGAGGTGCGGGCATGCCGAAGAATTCCTCTCCGAGGTGAATGCGCGCGGGCTGACTTCGCCCGGCACGATACCGACACACATGTTGGTTTCCTAGGGGCTGTCTGCGAGTCAAGTCGCGAGCGTCCCGGCGGCGGACAGTCGCGGGAGCCGCACGGTGAGAGCTCGGCGTGAGCGCCAACATCGACGCAGAGGTGCTGATCTGCCGGTCGCGACGCTCCGACCGCGGCTCACACCGGGTGCCGTGCTCGTGTTTGCCCCAAGGTGCTTGACGGCATCCGCCGACGCCCACGAATGCGGCCCAGTCGCCGGGGCTCCCCTTGTGACAGCCCCGGCCAGGCCGACGCCCCGGCACGGGTTCCGGCAGATGCCCGGGCCGCTCTCTGTCGAGGAGCATGGCGAACGGAACATCCCAGCGCACGGGGGCACTGGTGAAAGGCCGCGGGTGGCGGCTCGCAATCCGGCCGGCGTGGAGATCAGACGGACAGGGGATCCGATGCCGGTGAGGTCGCGTCCGATCGCCGCCGGTTCGACGAGTTCGCCATCACGATGTAGCCGACCACGGCGATCAGCCCGAAGCTCATGGGGAGGAAGAACACGTGAGGCAGCCCGAACGCGGTCGCTCCCAGTCCGCCTGCGAGCCCGCCCAGGGCGGAGCTGAGCGCCGGGGAACTCAGGAAGATCGCTGACGCCGTGGCCACCGCCGTGGGCAGAAGGCGCTGGGCGACCACGATGCCCAGGGAGGCGAAGACCGCCCACACGGCCCCCATGAGGACCTGTCCGGCGAAGAGGCCCACGCTTGAAGTCATCGTGGCGAAGCAGATGTTGGCCGCGACACCACAGCCCGCCGCGCCGGCCATCAGCCAGAGTGCCCCCGTCCGCGGCGCCAGCATGACCACGAAAGGCATCAGCACCAGTTCGACGAGGGGCTGGATACCGATGACCGCGCTTCGGACTTCAGCCGCGAAATGCAGCTGCTCATCCATGTAGATCGGCAGGTAGGCGTACTTGACGGGCTCACCGGCATACACGCACAGGTACAGGCCGGTGAAGACGAGGAGACCGCTCATGGCACGGAACCCCGGTTTACCGGCGCCGCCGCCCGTGTCCTCTCCCCCGGCTGGGTTCGTCGCTCGCTCCGGGCCCGCGACCTTCAACGCACCCAGCGGAATGATCTGCGCTCCGCAGCAGACGGCCGTGGCCACGAGCATCTCCCGCAGTCCGAAGTGATCGGCCACCAGGGTGCCGGCGGCCGGGCCGATCACCCACCCGCTGGTCATGGCCATGCGTGCGATGGAGACGACGCCGTCGTTCGCGGCCGAGGGCCTGCGAGTCATCTCGTCGTGCATGGCGGCGAACAGCTGAGAACCCGCCGCCCCTGCGAAGCCGAGCAGCACCACGCCGATCACAAAGGGCATCCACAGTCGCGTGGAAGCGGCGACGCCGATCCAGCCGACGAACCCCGCGGCCGCACAGAGCCGGAAGAGGCCCATGCGGCGACCCGTACGGTCGGACCGGGCGCCGACCGCATAACCGACCACCGGCGCCGCGAGGCTGGTCAGATAGTACAGGCCCGCCACGCCCAGTGACGCATCCAGC
Organism: Streptomyces sp. NPDC059787; assembly: GCF_042732315.1. Classification (NCBI taxonomy): domain Bacteria; kingdom Bacillati; phylum Actinomycetota; class Actinomycetes; order Kitasatosporales; family Streptomycetaceae; genus Streptomyces; species Streptomyces sp. NPDC059787. The sequence continues at coordinate 91,183 of NZ_JBHWHX010000020.1, read as the reverse complement.
TCCTTGACCAGGAATGACGCCATCTGCGGCGCAGCGCGGAGAGGAACTCCGCCACCGCGACCCCACGGTAGAGCGGGTGCGCCAGCAGGACGCGTATCGCTGAGGGCGTCTTCTGGGCCACCGTTTCGTCTTGAATCCGTATGCCGTGATCCTTCACGCGTCTGCGCACACGCTCTCCCACTGCAGGCTCGGCTCGGGCATGCTTCGCTGCTCGGCCCGTAACGACGGTCGCCCCACTGCGCCGGAACGGCGACGGAGCGTCACCACATAATACCGACAGGGCTGTCGGTATCTGGAGTGGATAGCATCGAATCATGAGCCGTCCGACAGCCCCCGCACCGAGCGGCGCCCGCAACTACCCCAAAGGGGAGCGGCGCCGAGCACAGATCATCGAGGCAGCCTTCACCGCCTTCGGCAAGGTCGGGTACCGCAACGCCAGCATGGTCCAGCTGGCCGCCGCCTGCGGCGTCTCCCGCGCGGGGCTACTGCATCACTTCCCCACCAAAGAAGCGTTGCTCGAAGCCGTGCTGGCCCAGCGTGAACTCCAGGACGACGCGCACTTCTTCAACGCGGGAGCCGCTTCCCAGGCCGCCGAGGACGGCCTGGAGTACTTTGCCAGCCTGATCCGCCTCGTGGCACACAACCAGGCGAATCCGACGATCGTGAGCCTGTTCGCCGTCCTCTCGAGCGAGGCCACTGCCCCCGACCATCCCGCCCGTCCCTACTTCGTCGCACGCTATGAGCGCGTACGGCGCGAGGTCCGGACCGCGGTGGAGAACCTGTCTCGACGGGGCCTGCTGCGTTCCGACGTCGACACCGAGTACCTGCCGGCGGCACTGATGGCCATGATCGACGGCCTGCAGGTGCAGTGGCTCCTCGACCCTCAAGCGATCGATATGCCCACTCAACTCCGAGCCCGGCTCAGTGAGTTCATCAACGTCGAAATCCCATAGACCGGACGGTTCCGCTGGCCCGGGCGCCACGGGAACCGCGCGACTGGCACCGTCTCCGACGACGAGGGGCCCCGCAGCGTGACTCCACCCACGCGTAAACGCGCGGGCTTCCCGTGTCGGTGGCCAGGCCACGCCGCAGAGGGCCGGCCCGGCCCTGTTGAGGACGTTCATCGCGCCGACGTGGTCCGCGTTGGCGGTGAAGCCGCACGCGGCGCACTTGAAGTCGGCTTGGCTGACGCGGTTCTCCTTGGCGACGTGCCCGCAGTCGGGGCAGGTGCGGGTGGGGGTACCTCCCGCTTGCGGGGGAGTGTTGCGGGCGTCCACCGGGATCACGCGGCGAGCGGCACTCTCAGCCTTCTGCGCCAGGATTCCGAAGAACAGTCCCCAACCCGCGTCGAGGACAATGCGGTTGAGCCCGGCCTTCGCGGCGGCCCCGTTCGGCAGGGAACCCGCCGGGGGTCCCGGGATCGGGCCTGGCTGTCGGACTCCTGGTCATCCCGGCAGAGTTCGGCTTCTCGTGGACGACCACGTCATACTCGGCGACGAGTGTGTTTGCGGCCTTGTGGTGGTGGTCGAGCCGCTGCCTGCGAATCTTCACGTGGATCGCGGCGACCTTCCGGGCTGCGTCCCGGTGCTTCTTCGTGCGGCGCCGGGTCCGCCTGGGGAACGTCGCGAGGTGCCGCTGGGCGGCGGCCGGCTCCTTCGCCATCATCTGGAGGAAGCGCGGGTTCTGCACGTGCTCACCGTCGGACGTGGCCAGGAAGTGCCTCACGCCCATGTCGCTGCCGCGGCGATGAGGACGTCCGTCACTCCTGGGCATGACGCGACCGCCAGAACGCACGCCTGTGCGGTGGTCAGGCCCGGCCGGATGAGGTCGGCGAGCTCCTGGTCGACCATGGCGGGCAGTTCACCGCCGTGCAGCAACGCGGAGGCCATCACCCGCAGTCCCGCGCCGGCGGCGGCCGGGAGCGGATCCCGGCCGTGAAGGGTCTGCGTGATCGGCGTCATCATCCCCAGGCCGACCGGCATCTGGACGGCGACCAGGTGGTGCCGCCGGCCGCCGGTGGCGTCAGCGGCCAGGGCGAGCAACTCCGCCACCGTGAACGCTTCCTCTTTCAGGCCTGCCCAGGTGGCGATCCCGTACCCGGGCACGTGCCCGGCCGTCACGGCTTCCTCCAGGACGGCGAAGGCGTCGCGGATCGCGCGGTGCAGGACGCTCCGGTCGCCGGGGTGGGCGTGCCCGGGGTTGTGCAGCAGGACCAGGTCCAGCCGATCACACCCGAGCTCTCGCGTTACGGGCGAACTGCCAGCGCACGTGGTCCAGGGCGAGGCTGTGCCCGGCGATGGCCTGGTCCTCGCCAAGGACCCCGGCGTTCACGGCTTCGGCATCGGTGGCCGTGGTGAAGTAGCCGGTCTTCGTGGAGACCCGTAGCAACGGGTGGCGGCCGGGGCTGGGCAAGCCGGTCTGTGCCTCGGCCACTTGACCTCGACTTACCCGGCGTAACACTTGGCGAGTCGATCACGCTGTTTGAGGTGTGCCAGTTGTTGACCGGTAAACGTCACGGTTCCCCGCGGCAGTTGCGGGCCACGGGCGCCCGGTTCCGGCTTGTCCGGCAGCGGGCCCGCCCTTGTGACCGCGGTCCGGAATGCGTCCTGCCTCACCCTCCCAGGAAGGAGGTCACCCGAAAGATCCCAGTCGCCGACTTCATCCCTTTCCCTGTCCAGGTCGCTCGCTGACCGCCGTCACGGTCCACAGAAAAGTCCGTTGTCTTGATATCCACGAAAGCCCGGTCCGCCGCGCCCCGGCATGCCCGCGCCGTCACCCACGGCCGGACCAGGGACATCTACCTGCCTCGTCTGGCGGACGCGACCGCGTCCTCGATGACCACCTACGGCATCCCGTTGCTGGTGCTGGGCACGACGAGCTCGTCCTCTCTGACCGGCATCGCCTTCGTGCTGACGTGGGCGCCGCGGTTGTGCACGTTCGGTCTGGCCGGTATGGCCGTCGACCGTTACGGACCCGCGCGGGTGTTCCGGCTGGCCGCCACAACCCGGGCCCTGGTCGTCGGGCTTGTGACGCCTGCTCTGGCGATGACCGATGACGACAGGGCTCTGGGTCTGGTGATGTTCCTGGCGGCGTGCGCGGGGTGCCTGACCCAGTTCAGCTACATCGCGGCCGAAAGCGTCGGCGCGGTCGCCAGCAGGGACGCGGGTGATGCGGCACACCGCGTCCAGTCGGTCCTGCTGGGCATCGACCAGACAGCCGCTCTGGTCGGTCCGGCGGCAGGCGGCGTCCTCCTCCAGTGGGACGGCCCCAGCGGCATGCTCGCCGTGATCGGTGGTTTGTCGATCCTGTCGGCAGCCATATCCCCGCGCATGCGCCAGGCGCCCCCGCACGCGCCGAAGGCAACCGTGGCCGTGCCCCAGGGATGGCGCACGGGCTGGTCCACCCTGCGCGCGCTGCCGGCGCTCGCGTGGCTGGTGGCCGGGCTGGCGTTCTCCAACCTCGCCCTCGGCTTTCTGGAAGCGGCGACCCCGGTGATCGTGGTCCAGCACCTCGGCCGATCCAGCGCCTCGGTCGGCGTGATCTGGTCCTGCGCGGCCGCCGCATCACTGCTGGCGGTCGCCACCTGCCGCATCATGATCGACCGGTGGGGACTGCCCAAGGTGGGCCGCTGCGCCGCCCTGGTGACAAGCGTGCCCTGCTTCCTCATCGCGCACGCCGACTCCTACCGGGCCTACCTGATACTGATCGCCGTCTTCATGGCCGGTGACAGCGTGCTGGCCGTCGTACTGCGCACGCTACGGTCCCACCTCATCCCCGCCGAAGTTTTCGGCAGCACCCTGTCCGTGACCGTGCTGCTCCTGCTCCTGCCCTACCCCCTCGCCGGCCTCCTCATGGCCATCGTCGACCCGGCAGCCATACAGACACTGATCACCGTCTGCGCGGTGCTGCAAAGCCTCGGACTCGCCTGCGCCCTCACCTACGGCATCCGCTCCCGGCCACACCGCGGCAAGCACCGCAAGTAAGGCCCAGCGCGAGGCCTCGCACGCAGCTGGGCGAGCATGCCGCCATAGGGCGCTGTCCCATTGTCGGGCAGGCCGGTGCCTGACAGTGGTCGGGGAGTGAGGGCTTACAACCCGGGCCTGCCCCGGCCAGAGCGGCACCTACGGGCCCGCCCCTGGACCTCGGGAGGCCACACAACGCAAACCGGCCCCGCCCGGCGGCGTCTCCCGGTCCACCCCCGACTCGGCCTTCACCGAATCGATCGTCCGGCCCGTGAACCGCACCAACGTGACCGCGTCCCACTCGAACTCGCTGCTGTGCTTCGACGGACCTCCCACCTGGACTTCCCTCCCGGATCCCAGGATCCGATCGTCAGTGGTGTCCGTGCTCAAGAGGCGACCTCAGCCGTGGGAGGGTCAGGGTGTGGCGACGAGCCGTCCGGTGACTTCGCCTCTGGCGAGACGTGCCGGGCCGGTGGGGATGTCACCGAATCCGGTCTGCTGGACGGCCAGACCGACCTGGCCCTCCTCGAGGCCCCCTCCATAGCCGTCCGCTTCGCCTCCCGTCGGTGCGCCCCGTGTCCGGACCGGCCAGCCCGCACGCGGGGAAGTCCGCCCGCACCGTGCGCTTCCTCCCCCACCACCTGCACGAACTCCAGGCCCGCAACCGCACCGACCGGCAGGACCTCCAATGGAAACGGCTCTGTGCCACCCGGTCCGGCGTCGAAGGCGCCCTCTGCGAACTCGTCAACGCCCACCGGGCCCACCGCAGCCGCTACCACGGCCACCGCGAAACTCACGTCCAGCACGTCCAGCACGTCCTGACCGGCATCGCCATCACCATCGAACGGCTCGCCTCACAAGCGGCTGATCACCTCCACCGCCCCAGCCCCCCACGGCGTTCCAGCACTACCTCGACTCGCGGAACCTGACCTGGGAATGCTGGTGGAGGCAAGGCGAATGAACCCAAGTCCCAAGATCCCCGACGGAGTCGCTCCCTACGTCGTTCTGCGGGACGCGGTGAGTTCTGTGGGCAGGGTGGTGTCGTGCGGTGGGCTGCTGCGGCTCATCGCTGCGGGTCCTGTCCGGTCTCGTCCGGTCTTCGGCGTTCACCGTGCCAGTCCAGTATCAGGACCGTGGCGTCGTCCTTGAGATTGCCGTGACAGGCATCGAGCACCGCGGCGGTCAGGCTCCGTACGGCTTCTCTCGGATGCAGCGGACGGGTGTCGCGGGCGAGCGCGGTCAGGTCGACGGCTGCGGCGCCCCGCTCCTGCATTCCGTCGGTGAGCAGGATCAGGCGGTCACCGGGTCGCAGTTGCAGCTCCTGCAGACGGTAGGGGGTCGGCGCCGCCACGCCGAACGGCAGGTTGACGGCGAGCTCGACCTCCTCGACGGTGCCGTCACGCAGCCGCAGCGGCCGGGGATGGCCGGCGTTGACCAGTTCACAGAGGCCTGTTTCGAGGTCTACGCACAGCAGCTGTCCGGTGGCCAGGCCTCGGCTGTGGCTCAACAGGGCCTGGTGGGCGTGGTTGGCTTGTTTGAGGGCGTCACAGCCGCTGCGGCGTGCCCGTCGCAGTGCGCCGACCAGCAAGGTGGCCAGCAGGGCCGAGTCCGTGTCGTGGCCCATGGCGTCGGTGACGGACAGGTGCAAGGTGTCGCGGTCGAGGGTGTAGTCGTAGGTGTCGCCGCCGATGTCGTCGGCCGGGACCAGCCCGGCGGCGAGGGTGAACTGGGCCGCCTCGCAGCAGGAGGCCGAGGGAAGCAGCTGGTGCTGGATCTCCGCGGCCAGGCTGGTCTCGGTGGTGCGCCCGCTCAGGTGGTAGAGGTCGGTGAAACGGCGGTCCGTGACGATGATGTAGGCCAGCGCGTGGGCCGCGTCGCGGACCTGCCGGAGCACGGTGTCGTCGGCGGACTGCAGGGTCACCTCCAGCACGCCGATGCAGTCGCCGCGGTTGGTGACCGGTGTGATGACGCGCCGTCCGCCCCGGCGGTCCGGTTCCACATGCTGGCGCTGGCTCTGCAGTACGCGGTCGTAGACGCTGCCCTGCAGATCGATCCGCTCGTCGGGGTGCCCGCCGTCACCGTCGACCGCGGTGAGCCGGACCAGCCGCTGACCGACGAGGTCGAGGAACAGAAAGGACACACGCTCCGCACCGAACCGCTTTTGCAGATCGTGTGCCACCACGTCGACGGACTCACTGGGCGGCGCCGCCTCCGCGGCAGCCAGCAACTCACCCAGCTCCACGTCTCCACCCTTCACAGCGACCTCCCGTCATCTGCCGCATCTTTTTCCCCGAGTTTCCACAACATCACCCAAAGCGCCCCTCTTAGCTGGTCAGGACAGCGGGCCGGGGCACTGCGAGGAGAACCTCGCCGCCTCGGCAGCCGAACGACGACGCCCCCCAGCGCCCCGGTCACCGCTGCCCCGACCAGACCAGACCAGACCGTCCCCCACGAGCAGGCCACTCGAAGACATCGCGGGAGCCGTACAGCAGTCAGTCCCGCCCGGTGAGAAATCCGGCGACATCGCACCGAGCCACCGGCCCTGTCGCGTCGAACTTTCACGGCCAGACGTCAAGTCGATCGGTCGATCCCGGAGAGGACCGGCTGCGGGAGCGAATTCCTGCGGTTTCGTGACCGATGGCCTGTCCGTCGCCGTCATGACTCACCGTCACCACCCAATGTGAGACGGAGTCAGCTTCTGTGGAGCGGCGACGCTCAGTGTTGTCGAACGGCCCTGTGCCACCACGACCGACGGTGGTCTCGGTGGGACGATCAGCTCCGGTGGCGGGCAGCTGCCGAACCGGCCCACGTGGGATGGACCTCAGGGCCGGCTTCGCCGCCCGCCGTTGAAGACCGTACGGATGTCCTGGAGCACGTCGGACAGCCGCTGGGCGGGCGTGCTGCCGGGCACGAGGAGAACGGCCCGCAGGAAGGCGGTCTGCGCACCGTGCAGACCGCACGGTGCGTGGGCGGCATCAGTTGGCGATCACCCGTAGAGCGAGCGGCCTCCCGGGCTGTCGGCCGTGAAGCGCCGGCCCATGGCGATCTCATCGCCCACTACTGACCAGACGGTCTCGTCGTCCTGGAAAGGGAGCGGGTCGATGCTGCCTGTCTCCTCACGGATACGATCGACCTCGCCGTCCAGGCGCTCGAAGTCGGCTTCCCCGTCGTCGCCGACGAAGGTGAACTCTTCGAGTAGGCGCTGGAGCCGGAAAGTGACCTGGACGAGCGAGGAAACGTCCGTGTGGAGTTCCTGCACGGTCCCCTCATCGGGGTCGAAGGCGTGCACCTTGCCGGATACGGGGTCAAGGACGAGGTGGGCGTTGAGCAGCCAGCCGATGACGGGCCATTCGTCCGAGCCCTCCGTGGCGTCCTCGAAGTCCCCGATGTCGACGACGCTCCGGGCGAGAGGCAGCCGGCCGGAGTCCTCGTCGGGTTGACGCAGCAGGAGCGTCCCGGTGGGGGCACCGACGGTCTGCAGGAGGCGGGCGCCCTCGGTGTCCGCAGCGGCGGGCGGGAAGGCGGTGGCAGGCACAGACGCGATCCGGTCCTCGCCGAAGACGTCCGTGAGTTCGCTGCGGGCGATGTCGAAAAGCACTGCCAGAACTCCGAACTCGTACCAAAAGGCAACCACTGTAGCACTCTTGGACGCCATTTCAGTTGGCGTGATCTTGCGGCAGTCCGGGGTGATGACCGCTGCGCTTGTCGAGCGGACGGCGCCGGAAGACCTGTGGACGTTGTTCCGACGGGTGGTGCCGCCGGCGCCGGTTCGCCCGCAGGGTGGAGGGCATCGTCGACGAGGAGACCGCGAGATCAATTGCCTGGCTCCCCGCACGACAGCCCATCGGCCACGCCCCTGCGCCAACGGGCACGCCCAACGCCTGCTCGGTCACTTTCGGTTCACCTGCCTCCGCACGCATATCCCGGCAGCGGCCGACGGCGTGTCCCGCGCTGACATCCGTCGGCTCACCGCCCGGTTCGAGGACGGACGTCGCCACACGTCCAGCACCAGCCGCACCAGCCGCACCAGCCGTCACGATCCAGGTCGAGCCTGTTCGAGCCCCTCTGCGCGCGGGTATGCCCTGCCGTGCCGACCGCGCGTCAGGGCTCGGCCGGAACTGGCTGATGGGGGAATCGTGCGCACTCGTGTGTCCGGACTGGGCCTTGGTCCGATCCGAGGGGACTACGCCGTCATGACCCCGCTCGCGGGCACCTTGCTGCAGATCCTCCGGGGTTTTATGTTGATCTTCTGGGTCGTCATGCTCGGTCTCACCGTCTTCACCCCGGACCAGGTCGACGGGAACCTCGCCTGGACGACGGCGGTGGTGGTCGCGGTGTACACCGTGACGTTCGGATGGCGTCTGCTGACCGCCCGGCTCGGCATGAACCGGTGCTACCTCCTGGCGGAGGGGGTGGCCGTCACCAACCGCTTCAGGCGGGTGACCGACTTCGTGGCGTGGAGCGACGTGACCGGCGTCCAGCAGACAACGGTCGTGGAGCTCTACATGGGAGCGCACCGCATGGAGATCAACCGGAACCAGCCCGCCAAACCCCTCGTGTTCCTGGCACCGGGCGTGAAGTCGCGACTGGTGGAAGCGCTGCTCGCCGAGGGCCGCCGCGCAGGAGCCCTGCAGTGAGGGACGTCGGTACTCGCGGCCGAAACCGGGCGTCCCCGACGAGTCCGCCAACGCCGGGACGCAGACCACCCCGAGCAGCAGCCCGCCGTCCCGCCCCCTTCTCCCACGCCGCACCGGCGGCGCCGGAGCTCGGACAGAGGACGACTGCAGACGCCACGGTGCGCCCCCGGCCCCTGGCACGCGACCGTTCATCACTCGGGATCCACTTTCGGTACACGGCCTGACACGCCGTCCAGGAACACCATGTTGAGGTCACGAAGGGCGCCGATGTCCGCGGTGGGATCGGCGTCCAGTACGAGCAGGTCGGCGCGCTTGCCGGGGATCACCGTGCCGAGGTCCGGGCGGACGCACTGCTGTGCCGCGCCGCTCGTGCCGGCGGCCGGCACCTGGGCGGGTGTCATCCCGGCCGCCACCACGAGTTCGGCCTCTTCCAGCGTGTTGGCTCCGAACAGGCCCCGGCCGATGAAACTGTCACTGCCCAGCACGATGCGCACGCCGGCCCCGGCGACCTTCCTGAGGTTGTCACGGGCGTCCGGGTGGGCGTCGTCGATCCACAGCGTGGGCGTGTACGTGACGTCGTGTTCGAGCATCAGGTCGATGAGCGAGTGGTCGGTGAGGGGCTCGACGGTGACCCCGTGTTCCAGACCGTCCGCCCCCGCCTCGATCGTCTCGCGTGCCGCGGCCTGCTGGACGGTGTGGAGGGTCGCCCTCAGGCCCCGCTCGTGAGCGGCCTCGATGCCTGCCCGAAGGCGATCGAGAGGAAGCCGCTCCAACTCGACAACGTCCGGAAAGGCGGGATTGCGCCATAGATACGTCGGCCCGCCGGAGTGTGCGCACGCTCCTTCCGACAGGAGCTTGATCGCGTCCACCCCGCGGTCGGCGAGGTGGTGCACCAGGTCGCGCATCTCCCGCACACTGCCGGCCTCACCGGTGAAGCGCTCGCACGCCCAGGGGTTGCCGTTCGAGATGGTGGCGGGATGCCCGTCGCGTCCGGTGACACCGCGACCGGTCGCCGGCAGTCGCGGTCCCCGCAGCGGGCCGGCGGCGTTCCTGGCCCGGGTGTCCAGGATTCCGTCCGTCGGGTCGCCCACCGACCTGATGGTCGTGATCCCGTGGTCGAGGAACGACCTGAGCCTTCCGGGCATGTGGTGTTCCTCGAAGGCCCGCATCGAGGCCGCATCGGTGGCCGCGCGCACGTCGTGGAGGTGGACATGCGTGTCGGTCAGGCCCGGCACGACCCACCCTCCGGCCGCGTCCACCTCCCGTCCGCCCCGGAGCGGCTCGGCCGAGACGACGGCGATCTCCGCGCCGTCGACGGCGACGTCGTACAGACCGGCGAGCGCCCGGTGACCGTCGAAGACGTGCGCACGACTGATCACGAGGTCGTGGGTCGCGCGGTCGTACGCTCCGCCGCCAGCGGTTGCTTCACATGCCTGAGGCATCGCTGCCGCTCCTGGTGCGTGCTGAGAGGTGTTCGAGCTGTGGAAACCGATACTGCAACTCGATTGGTTGCAGTTCGGGCGTGCTTCATGAAGCGGGAGACGTACGCGTCACCGCGTGCTCAATGACCCTTCGGTTCGCCGTCGGCGGCCAGTACCTGCCGCAGCAGCCCGGCGATCGTCGTCCTGCCGAGTTGTGCCTCCAGGGCTCGCTCGGCACTCCGGAACTCGGTGTCGAGCAGATCGCCGATGTTGCGTCCGACGGCGCACGTCCCGCTGGGCGGATGGGCATGTCGCGAGAAGACTTGCCCGTCCTCGACGGCGGCATAGGCGTCGTAGGGGGTGATGTCCCGCGGGGCCCGGGCGAGGGACCAGCCGCCTCCGCGCCCCTCGGTGGACCACACCAGGTGGGCATCCCGCAGCCGGCCGAGGACGCGCCGCACGAGGACCGGATTGCTGTCGAGGCTGTCCGCGATCTCCGCGGACGTCAACGCCCCCCCACGCCGGTTCGCCGGCATCGCGAGCGCATGAATCGCGACCGCGCTCCTGCCGCCGCCCCGATCAACTGGAACCGACATAGTTGCAGTCTCCCCGGCGGTCAACCGAGCTGTGGTGGACCTCGGAAGGCAACCATGGCCTGCCGTCCCGGCCGGTGTGAGGGCCGGCAGGTCACAGCGTGTCAACAGGAACGGCAGCGCCTCACCGGCCGGCGTCCGCACCCCCGCGTGCCTGGCCGAGGGGGCGGCAGCACCGGGAGCATTCGTCCCGTCAGCGCCGGCTTCGGTGCGGAACCGGGTCAGCCGCCCACGCGGCCGCCGCGCGTCCAGCGCCGCCCCTCAAGGGGCAGCCGGTGTCCCCGGGGGCTGCGTGGGGATCCGCCGATGGATGTCCTCCAGCAGGTCGCGCATGGCCATGCGGAAGATCTCCGCTTGGTGTTCGCCGATGAAGGAGGTGTGCCCGAAGGCCTCCAGGACGACCATGCCGTGCATGTGCCCCCAGGCGCCGAGGAGGAGAGCGGCTGCGGAAGGCGGCAGGGTTTCCGAACCATGCGGAAACAGGGGTTCCACGTGCGCCTGCAGAGCCGGCGAGAGCGCCCGGGTGTCGGCTGCGGCGAGTTGCGCCGTGGTGAACCCATCGAATATCTCTCGCTGGAAGACCATGCCCAGTCGGCGCATCGCCTGGGTGGTCGGGCCCTCGGCAGGTGCCTCGTAATGGCGCAGCGGTGCGCCGTACAGCAGCTGGAATCGCTCGACGTGGGTGACGGCCCAGCGGCGATAGCCCTCGGTGGCAGCCAGAAACCGCCGTGCAGCCGGTTCGTCGGCCGCTGCGTCGACGGCTGCCGTCACGGCATCGGCCAGGTCGTCGTACGCCTTGGCCACCAACGCCGTGACGAGGGCGTCCCTGTTCGGGAAGTAGTGGTAGAGCCCCTGCACGGTCATGCCGAGGTCGCGGGCGACCGCTCGCAGCGACAGGGCGTGCGGCCCGTGCTCGGCGATCTGGCGCTCGGCGGCGTCCACGATCTCTCGAGTAGCGGCGGCTCGGCGTCGCTGGCGCAGGGACGGCAGGGCCGTCGCGGTCTCTTCGGCGAACATGCGGCGATCTTAAGGCGGTTGGCGGGGCGGGTCATCAGGGAACTACGCCCGTCCGAAAAACCTGACAGTGTCAGGTAAATCTCCTTCTGCTCAAAAACACGCTGCCTCGTTAGCGTCGTTCCCGGCGGCGACGAGCGCGGCATCGCGCACCCTCTACCGGGGCGAAGAGGGCTCTGCGACGCGTTCCGCCGGTTTCTCGCCCGGCCGCCACCTCTCGTCTTTTCCCGAAGAACCCCTAAGGAGATCCACTCGTGTTCGAACGTATGGCCGACCTGGCGATCCGCCGGTCCCGACTGGTGCTGGTCGTGGCCGCCTTGGCCGTGGCACTGATGGGCGTGGTGGGTGCCGGCGCCTTCGACAAGCTGAAGGGAGGCGGCTTCGACGACCCCGCCTCCCCCTCCACGCGGGCAGCGAACGTCATCGCCGACAAGTTCGGCGGCGAGACCAACCTCGTCCTGCTGGTCCGCTCCCCCGACGGCCGCGTCGACACCCCCGCCGCCGAGGAGAACGGCCAGGACCTGGTGGCCGAGCTCAAGAAGGACGAGCGGCTCAGCAACGTCGTCTCCTTCTGGGAGACGAACAGCCCGGACCTGCGTTCCGAGGACGGCCGTGAGGCCATGGTGCTCGCCCACGTGAAAGGCGACACCACCGAGCAGCGGGAAAGCGCCATCGCGATCCTGGACACCTACAGCGGCTCCTACAAGGACACCCTCACCGTCCGGGCCGGAGGAGGCGCCGCTGTAGGAGCCGACCTGTCGAACCAGGTGGTCGAGGATCTGATCCTCGCCGAGGCGATCGCCATACCGCTGACCCTTGTGCTGCTCCTGATCGTCTTCGGCAGCGTCGTCGCGGCGCTGTTGCCGCTCGCCATCGCCGTCATCGCCGTCATCGGCTCGTTCGCCCAGCTCTTCCTGCTCGGCAGCGTCACCGACGTGGCCGACACCGCCACCAACCTCACCACCGCCCTGGGTCTCGGACTGGGCATCGACTACGCCCTGTTGATGGTCAGCCGCTTCCGGGAGCAGATCGCGGTCGGGGTGAGCGTGGACGACGCCGTCCGGCGGACGGTGCACACCGCGGGCCGCACCGTCGCCTTCTCCGCAGCGACCGTCGCGGCGGCCCTGGCAACCCTCATGGTGTTCCCGCAGTACTTCCTGCGCTCGTTCGGCTTCGCCGGGGTCGGTGTCGTCGCCATGGCCGCCCTGAGCACCCTGTTCGTGATGCCGGCCCTGCTGAAGGTTCTGGGGCACCGGGTCAACGGCGGGCGGATGCCGTGGGCGAAGTTGCGGCGTTCCGAGGCCCAGGCATCCGTGTGGGGACGGCTGGCGCGCACCGTCATGCGGCGGCCCGTGCTCACAGCGGTGCCCGTTCTCGCCGTGCTGCTGCTGGCGGCGGGTCCTCTGCTGAACATCACCTTCGGAACGACGGACGAACGCGTTCTGCCCGAGGACGCCGAGAGCCGCCAGGTCTCGCAGGTCCTGCGGGAGGAGTTCGGCGGCAGCGAGGACTCGGCCATCTTCATCACCATCGACACCTCCGTGGCCGAAGCCCCGCTGGCCTCGTACGCGGGGCGGCTGGCCGCGCTCAAGGGCGTCGAGCGTGTCGAGACCAGCGCGGGCACCTACAGCGCGGGGCGGCCCGCCGCGACCGGTCCGGCCGACTCCGCCCTCGGCCGGACCGACGCACAGCGGATCAGTGTGGTGAGCAGCCTGACGCCGAAGTCGGAGGCGGCCGAGAGCCTGGTCAAGCAGGTGCGCTCGGTGACTCCGCCCCCGGGGACGGACCCCTTGGTCGGCGGGAACGACGCCGTACTGGTCGACGCCAAGGAATCCATCGCCGACAAGCTCCCGCTGGCCGTGACCCTGGTCGTCCTCAGCACCTTCCTGCTGCTCTTCCTGTTCACCGGCAGCGTCGTGCAGCCGGTGCGCGCGCTGATCCTCAACCTGATCAGCCTGGGCGCCACCCTCGGTGTGATGACGTGGATCTTCCAGGACGGCAACCTCTCCTCACTGCTCGGCTTCACCGCCCAGCCGATGGAGCTGTCGATGACCGTGTTGATGTTCTGCATCGGCTTCGGCCTCTCGATGGACTACGAGGTCTTCGTCACCAGCCGGATCAAGGAACTCCACGACCAGGGAGCGGACAACGAGACCGCCGTGGTCAACGGCCTCGGCCACACCGGGCGCATCGTCAGCGCGGCCGCCTTCCTGCTCGCGGTGAGCTTCTTCGCCTTCGGCACCTCCGAACTCAGCTTCATGCAGATGTTCGGCCTCGGCAGCGGACTGGCCATCCTCATCGATGCCCTCGCCGTCCGCGGCGTGCTCGTCCCCGCCGCGATGCGTCTGCTGGGGAACTCGGCCTGGTACGCGCCCGGCTTCCTGCGCACGTTCCACGCGCGGTACGGCCTCAGCGAAGGCGGTCCCAGGCCGGCGTCCGCCCCCGGATCGGCGGCAGCTGCTCGGGCGGACACGAAGGAGTCGACCATGGTGTGACCCGCCTGACCACCGCTCAGCCACCCACCGACTACGGAACGGACCCGTTCATCGGACAGACCCGGGCGCGGCTCGTGCACATCGACCGGTACTGTCTGCGGGCCGACACGTCCGCCGCGGCGAACGCGCGGCTGATCGCCGCCCGGGCCGAGGTGCCGATCGTGCAGTTCTGGGGCGAGGGCCTGCTCGCCTCGGTGGGCGGGCTGCGGTTCCTCGTCCCCGTCCGGACCGTCAGCGCGGTGCCGTCGCCGAAGTACTTCGGGTTCGAGCGGGGCATCACCTGGCTCAACGCCGTCAACGACCAGGTCGCAGGTATCGGGCAGATGGTCGTCCCCGGCACCCCGCGCGACTCCCTGCACGTCCTGGAGGCGCTGCCGAACCTGGACGGCGGGGTCAAGCCGGAGATGGTGGCGACCGACAACGCCTCCTGCTCCGACATGGTGCTCGGCCTGTTCGAGATCCTCGGCTACACCTTCTCGCCCCGGTTCCGCGACCTGGACGACCAGCGGTTCTGGCGGGCCACGATGCCCGGCGTCGGGACGGGCACATACGGCGCGTTGGAAGACCCCGCCCGCAACCGTGTCGATCCGAACAAGGTGATCACGCACTGGCCGGACATGCCGAAGGTCGCAGGCTCCCCGGTCACCAACCAGGTCCGCGCCTACGACCTACTGCGCATGTTCGGCCGCTACGGCTTCACCGCCAGCGTCCCGACTGCCGGCTCCCTGCGCCCGCTGTGCGACCCGGACGCGGTGGAGCTGGACGAGGACGACGAGGGCGAGGCGTGAGCACGCTGCTCGACGGCTGTGCGGTGCCCCGGGTCCCGGCTCGCGGCTGGGCGGCGAGAACGCGGCCTTCGACGCCGGAGGCCGCTCGCGGTCGGCTCTTCTTGATGGTGGTCCGGTCGAACAGGGCCGCCTTGGCGCTCCGTCAGTCGGAGCGGACAGTTGGTCCGGGCGCTCGTACATGTGTACCGGTGAGAGGAGGGTGGGGTGCCATGCCGATCGAGCGGTGGCGGTGACCGGAAGTCCCCTGCTCGGCCGAGGGCGGGTTGGCCACCCATGGCACTGAGGGTGGCGCCGTTGACACAGCTGGCGGCGGGAGAGGCGAGGAAGGCGATGGGGCCGGCGATTTCCGCGGTCCCGGCGAGGCGCTTGAGGGCTACGGCTTGTCCGGCTGACTCGAAGGCTTCGCCGTGGACGGCGGTGCCTTCCGTGCGGGTGGGGCCTGCGGCGACGGCGTTGACGCGGACGGCGTCGGGGCCGTATTCGGCCGCCCGGACACGGGTGAGGGATTCGAGGGCTGCTTTGGTGGCGCCGTAGATGCCGCTGCCGAATCCGGGGGGACGGCGGCGCCGCTGCTGATGTTGATGATGGAGCCGTGTCCGCGTGCGGCCATGCCGGGAGCGAGGGCCTGGACGAGGAGGTAGGGGGCGCGCAGGTTGACGGCGATGTGGGCGTCGAAGGTGGCCGGGTCGGTATCGGCGGTGCGGGCGAAGCGGAAGATGCCCGCGTTGTTGATCAGGATGTCGACGGCGCCGCCTGAAAAAAGCGACGGCCTTCTTCGTGAAGGAGAACGGCCGGTGAGCGAGCTTCACCGGTTGATCGATGCGGAGAAGGCGGCCTATCCGATCGTCCTGCTGTGCCGGGTACTGAAGGTCGCCCGCTCCTCCTACTACGCCTGACGCGAGGGTGAGGCCGCCCGCCGTGCTCGTCAGGCTCGCCTGTCCGGACAACACGCGGGCCTGCGATCCCGCTCGGGCGTTCGCTGATCTGGTCCGCCACCAGCGCGGATACCTGACCTGCTGCTGGAGTGGATCCGGCAGGCCGAGCAGGACGCACCGAAGCCGATGAAGGGCTTCGCCGGCTTCCTCCGTCAGGACCTCGACGCCGTCACCGCCGGACTCACCCTGCCATGGAGTTCTGGGACAGTCGAAGGCCACGTGAACCGGATGAAAACACTCAAGAGAGCAATGTATGGCCCAGCCCGTTCGAGTTCCTGCGAACCCGCGTCCTCACCCAGCCATGAACTGCACCATGAAACCGCCTCGTCAGCCGTCACAACGCCGGGTACGTTCATCTCGTGTGTTACTACGCCGAGAAGCCCTACAAGCTGCATTACGCGTGCGTGCCCTGCCGCGTCGCGTTCAAGCGGCACCCCGGGTCCGGCGGACACCGATGCCCCCGATGCGCCGAGCCAATGCTCTGTGCGGGGCACGACTTCGCGGCACCACGGCGCCGAGACACCAAGGCGTGGACCGTCGTGGCTGCGGTGCTGGGCGCAGGACTGCGTTACGAGGGCCGCGAACCCTGCGGCTGTGGCAAGGAATCCAAATTCCGCCCCCGTACCCGAGCCCAGTTGCGAGCACGCCGAATCGCAGCAGCACGAACCGGGACTCCCTTCGCCGACATGCTCGGGCGCGCAGATCCACAGACGCCCGCATGACCTGACACGCCGATACACACGCGGCACATAACCTGCCGCTGCACCCGCAAGACCATTCACGGAACCGCGGACAGAGCCGATTTCGAAGATCCCATCACTGGTCGGTGCCCGCGGAGCCGGCTGTCGAGGGCTCGCCGAAGGCCCACGACTGCTCCGTCGCGCGCACTCCGTCGGCATGCCGCAGGCCGCCCACCTGTTCGAGTCGCACGTCGTGGGCGAGCCCGGCCGAATCCATCGCCGATCGGTAGCCGGCCACCTGGGTCCGGGCGCCCGCCCTGGGCCCGGGCCCGCTGATCACGCCGATCCGCCGGTGGCCGAGCCGAACCAGATGCTCGGCGGCAGCGCACCCGCCGGTGAAGTCGTTGACACCGACCGACGGGGTCTCCGGCGCCACCAGGCTCACGGAGCCGACCAGCACGAACGGGATGGCTCACCGGTTGAGGTCAGCGCTGTTGAATGGGCGAGATGGAAGACAGCGCTATCTCGCGACTCCGTCAGGCCGTCCGGCTCACTGAGCACGCCACCCGCGACCGCACGGCCGGCGAGTGTGGACCGGAGGCCGCAGACGATGACGCCGGCACGTTCGCCACGGACGGCGCGATCGGCTTCGACCCGTTTCCCTTCCTCCGGGCGCTGCACGACTCCGGCGCCCTCGCCGTGGTCATCGGCCAGGTCGCCGGCATCATGCACGGCTCCACCGAGCTCACCGGCGACCTCGATCTGCTCTGGGACGGCACACCCGCGCAGGCGCGTGCCATCCGCGAGGCCCTGATCGCTGCGAACTGCCTGAGCCTGCCCGACCTGACCGGCGCCCAGGCCGCCTACCAAGTGACCGGCGCCGGCGGCGACCTCTGCACCCCCGAGCTGCCCTGGGGTGATCTGCACGTCGCCTCGTGCCTCGACCGCGCGGTGAGCGCCCACGACCCCGCGGGCTTCACCGTCCGCTACGTGGCGCTGACCGATCTGATCGGAATGCGGCGCGCCCTCGGCCGCCCCAAGGATCTCCGCCGGGCGGTCGAGCTCGAGGCCCTCCTGAAGGTCGGTCCAGATGAGGAGTCCGTGGGGAGCGCTCGTAGCCGCTGAGCTCCACCGACATCGGTGTTCGCTGCCAGGAGTACGGCGTGAACCGCCAGTGGTGGCCCGTCGCGCCGGACTGCCCGAGCGACGCCGCGGGCAGCTGCTGCCACGTACAGCCGGACGTGGCCACGAACACGATCGTGGCCGGCACCTCCCGGTCACCATGCAGACGGCGGACGCCTCGACAAGACCGTGCCGGTCACGAAGCTGCACCAGCCGATGGACCTGAGCTTGCCGCCAACACCACTGCGTGGGCGCGCTGTCCGGGCAGAGCCTGTACCACCTCGCTGCCCGCACCGGCAGCTGGTCCGCGACGGCAAGATCACCTACACCGGCAGCAGCAACTTCGCCGTAGGATGCGGGCATGTACATGCAGGGGCGCGGGCTCAGACTCACAGCAATGTCGGTGATGGTCGTACTGGCCCTGACCGGCTTCTCGTCGGGTCGTGTCCAAGGAAACAGCAGCCAGGACAACAGCGACGAGGGCGGTTGCAGCAGTTCCAGCCAGGATCACGACGGTTCGACGCCGGGCGGCAGCGACCCGCTCGGCGGTTCGTCCACCAGCTCGCCCAGCGGTGACTCCTACAACTCCGGGACGAGCAACAACAGCGGCGGCGGTTCGCAGCCCACGCCCACGGTGTCCGCCTCCGGCAGTACCGCCCCGCCCCTGAAGGACGGCACCGCCGTACTCGTGCGCTGCGCAAGCATGGAGGACCCGTACGCGACCGTCGAGATCAGGAATCCGAACGGACGTGACGCCGTCCTGAACGTGAAAGTCAGCTTCGCGGACAAGCACGGCTACACCTTCCTCGACACCGGCAATCAGATATTGGTCCCCGCGAAGGACAAAACAACCTACCGGGTGCCCGCCAAAATGAGATACACCGACAGGATCGCGCAATGCGAGGTCGATCCTGTAGCAACTGCCGTCTGGTGATGTACGGTCAGGCCCTTGCCCGCGCCAGTGGTGTCCGGTCCTGGTGATGCATCGGTGAGGGCCGGCCGTGCGCTTCCTCAGCACCCGCCGCCGGGCCTTGGGGTTCTCTCAGTGATTCCTGATGCTGTCTGTCAAGTTCAACCTGTCTTGCCTCAGTGCTGCCCCCTTGACAACGCGAATTTCGCGGTCGGTGAGGTAGCGCAGCGGCTTCGTCGAACCGTGCCGTGCCGTTCTCGCAGGTATTCGGCGTTGTGTCCCGTGCGGATCGGTGCAGTTGCCGGCGCCGGGTCACCGCGTCCCGTGCGGCGGCCGGGCCGGGCCGGTAAGGAAGTCGAGGATCTCCTCCGTGATGCGCTCGGGCGCGTCCTCCATCACGAAGTGCCCGGCCCCGGGGATGACGGTGAGGCGGGCGCCGGGGATGTCCTCGGCGAGCTGCTGCGCGTAGGTCAGGGGCTGCCACTGGTCGCGTTCGCCCCAGAGGATGCGGACCGGCATGGTCAGGGACGCGAGCTGGTCGGTGATCTCCTGGGTGTACCGGGAGTCGTAGTGCCGCACCTGGTGCTCGAAGAAGGAGACGCGGCCCAGCGCCGACCGGTGGGGCGCCAGGTACGCCTCGAGGACGTCGCCGGTCATCGTCGCCGCGCCGTCGGCCACCGTCATCTCCAGCTGCCGGGTGAGCAGGGCGTCGAACGCCTCCTGCGGCAGCCGCACATGGTCCTCCAACCGCTCGTCGATGATCTTCCGCCAGGTCTCGGAGGGCCAGGAGTCGTAGCTGACCGTGTCGATGATCATCAGCCGCCGTACCCGCTCGGGGTGGGCGATGGCGAACCGCTGACCGATGGCGCCGCCGATGTCGTGGGCGACGATGGTGGCCTGCTCGATGCCCAGGGCATCAAGGAGGCCTCCCAGCAGATCCGTCTGGGCGGCGACCGAGGTGTCGCGGTCCACCGGGCGCTCGGACCGCCCGTAGCCCGGCAGGTCGTAGGTGATGGCACGGTGGCCGGCGGCCTCGATGCGCGGCACGACGTTCCGCCACTCGTAGGAGTGCGAGGGCGTGCCGTGGAGGAACACCACGGGCTCGCCCTCGCCGCGGTCGCGGTAGGAGATACGGACCCCGTCAACGATCAGGTCACTGGGCAGGAAGTGCATACGGTCGGCTCCTGACTGGATGGATCTGCCTGCTCAACTAAACTGTACAGATCTGTACAGTCAATGAAGGGCGGCGCTCCTATGGCGGGGGCCGTCCGTCCATCGGCACCGGGAAGCGTGGGATGAGCGAGACAAAAGCGGAAGCGGCCGCAGCCGGCAGGCGGCGGCCCGCCCGGGAGCGCCTGCTGGCGACCGCCGCACGCCGCTTCTACGCCGACGGCGTGACGGCCACCGGGATCGACACGATCATCGCCGAGGCCGGCGTGGCCAAAACAAGCCTGTACAACAACTTCTCCTCCAAGGCCGAGCTGGTCAGGGCCTATCTCGACACCCGGCACGAGGAGTGGCTCGCGACTTACCGCACACGGCTGGAGGGGACGGCGGGCCCCCGTGACGCGGTCCTGGCCGTCTTCGATACCTACGCCGATTACGCGGAGGCCGCCCACGCGACCGGTTTCCGTGGCTGCGGCCTGCTCAACGTGGCGGCCGAGCTGCCCGCCGGGGACGCCGGGCGTGACGTCGTACGCCGCCACAAGGAGACGGTCGAGGAGCTGATCGCCGGCCATCTCGGGCGGCTGCTGCCCGAGCGCCCCGGAGAGGCCGGCGCGCTGGCGGAGCACCTGTCCTTCCTGCTGGAGGGCGCGATGGCACGGGCCGGGTTGGAGGGCGACGGCAGCCGGCTGGCGCACGCCCGCGCACTGGCAGCGGCGCTGCTGGACGAGGCGGCGGGCGGCCGCTGAGTCCTTCGGCCACCGCCTGGACGACGGGCGCGAGCACGTACGGGGCGTGCGTGCATCGGCGGACCGGTTGGTTCAGCGGCGTACTCGGACACTTCCTCGGCCTTGCCACAGGACATGAGCAGGTACACGATCGGGCCCGATGCCTCCTCGATGACCGGCGGCGACGCCCGCACGACGTTGCGGTCGACACCATCCGGATACCTCGCGACAAGGGATTCCACCTACGCGACGATGTGCGGCGTCGAAGGCACGACGGCATCGTCCGACTCCAGGTAGCGCTCGTAAAGCTCGTCGTACATCAAGCCCGCCTGGCGGTTGCCGAATGGGCGGTCGCCGTCCCACACAGCAAGGTCATAGCTCACAGGCGCATCGTCACAGGTAGCGGTTCCGTCAACGACAGCAGGTCCTGCGGTCGCATCTCCGCCAGTGAGCCGTAGGAGAACCCCTGGTCCTGGCTGAGGCATGGGCATACGAACTCGGTGTCGTGCTCTTCAGACGGGACTCCCGCCTGATGCCGTTATGCCGGAGTGCGTTTCTTCGGTGTCCGTGCTGCCGCGGTCAATGCGCTCAGGGACGTAGGGGTAGTGGTCGGCTGTCTTGTGGTGATCGACGGCTCGGCTGGTTCACGCCTGGAACTCGGTGAGGTCGATGGCGTGAACGCGCAGTGGGTAGCCGTACACCGGGTGTGCCGTCTCCCGCTCGAGCACCATACCGAGCTTGCGGATGACGTTCTCGGAGGCGTTGTCCCCCACCCGGCTGATGCTGATGACACGGTCCAGGCCGCGGTCCTGGAGTGCGAACTCCAGTGTGGCGTGCGCGGCTTCGGACGCGTATCCCTGGCCCCAGAACGGTGAGCCGAGCCGCCAGCTGATCGCCACGGCGGGCATCACCTCCGGCAGGAACTCGGGCACGGACAACCCCGTGAAGCCGATCAGTTCGCCCGAGGCCAACAGCTCGACGGCGAAGAGTCCGAAGCCCTCCTCGTCCCACTCCTCCTCCCATTGCTCGATGGCCTCCGCCGTATGGTCCAGGTCGCGCACCGAACCGTCGTCGATCCAGCGCATGACCCGTGGGTCCGCGTTGATGTCCGCCATCGGCGCGAGGTCGTCGTCGTGCCAGCTACGGAGGAGAAGACGAGGTGTGCGGATCTCGGTCATGCGCCCATCCTGCCGAAAACACGCACCGCATCGGTAATCCGGCGCTCGCCCGCCCTGCCGCTTCGAAACCACAACGCGTCAAGCCCTTGCACCGCACACCGTGACGTGGGAAACACCGGGCCGACGGCCGGGCGGACGACGTGCCGCTTCGACAGCGCGGTCGAGAGGCCGGACCGATCCGGTGGCAGCCGGCCGCAGCACCAAGATCATTCACGGAGTCGCGGCCAGAGCCGATCCCAGAGAGCGCCGTCATCCTGGCGGCTCCCATTGACCTACCCGCTCCAGCGCGGATCCGCGCAGACGTCCTTCGGGGGTCAGTGGTGCGTTCCGATGTGCCCTGCTGGTGGCGCTCCTGGACTCGGCGGCCGCGTTCACCGGGAGCCCTGGGATCTCAGGGCTCCCGCGTGAGCGGCTGTGCGTGGCGTCAGCGTGTGAACTTTTCGACGGCCGCCGGGGTGACGGGGGTGAAGAAGTTGACGAGGTTGCCGTCGGGGTCGCGGAACAGCAGCGACCGGTTGCCCCAGGGCATCGTGGTGGGCCCGTTGACGAAGTCGGTGACGAAGCCGGTCAGGTTCTGGTGAACGCGGTCCACGTCGTCGACGAGGAACTCGGTGATCACGCTGTGGTTGTCCGCCGGGCGGGCGGAGCCCGGGGCGAACAGCGGTACGGTACCGGTGCCGGCGATCGCGAGGGTGGCGCCCGCGGTCTTGAGTTCGGCGAAGTCCTCGGTGGCCCATGTCGCCCGCGTCCCCGTGGCTCGCTCGTAGAAGTCGACGAGGCGCGCTACGTCGCTGGTGATGATGCGGATCGAGACGAAGTCCATGGGAATCTCCTTGGCCGTGCTGGAAGCGTGCACCGCGCAGGCTAGGAGAAATAGTGGACAGAATCGGTCCTGTATTCGCGTTAGGCTGCGAACATGCCTCGACCCACCGGCCGCGTGCTGACACTCCTGGAGCTGCTGCAGTCGGGCGGCACCCGGACGGTGGCCGAACTCGCCGGCCGGCTCGGCGTCGAAGGGCGCACCGTGCGGCGGTATGTGGACCAGCTGATCGACCTGGATGTGCCCGTGGAATCGGTGCGCGGCCGCTACGGCGGGTACCGGCTCGGCCCCGGGTACCGCCTGCCTCCGCTCATGCTCAGCGACGACGAGGCGTTGGCCGTGCTGCTCGGCCTGGTCGCGGGCCGCCGAGCAGGGTTGACGACGGCGGAGCACACGGCGAGCGAGACGGCATCGGCGAAGATCCGGCGGGTGCTGCCCAAGCACCTCGCCCGTCGGCTCGACACACTCCTGGAAGCTCTCGCCTTCACGGATCAGCCCGGCGATTTCGACACCCCGGACGCCGGGGTCCTGCTCACGATCGCCGATGCGGTGCGCCACCACCGACCGGTCTCGATCCGCTACACCGACCGCGACGGAGGGCGCAGCGAACGCACGCTGCACGCGTACGGGATCGTCGCCCATGCGGGCCGGTGGTACGTCACGGGCAAGGACGCCCGGATCGGCGAGGACCGAACCTTCCGGCTCGATCGCATCGCGGACGCGCG
Source organism: Streptomyces sp. NPDC059787 (assembly GCF_042732315.1). Taxonomy (NCBI): domain Bacteria; kingdom Bacillati; phylum Actinomycetota; class Actinomycetes; order Kitasatosporales; family Streptomycetaceae; genus Streptomyces; species Streptomyces sp. NPDC059787. Next base: position 68,011 of record NZ_JBHWHX010000020.1, on the reverse strand, counting down.
GACCCTGCCCGGCTCCTTCGAAGCGCCCGTGGGTCCCGGCCCGGCACAGCGCGTGTTGTCGGGGTTCGCCACGGCCGAGTACCGGCACGAGGTGACCTTGCGGATCCACGGGACGGTCGAGCAGATCCGCACCCGTCTTCCGGCCGGCGTCGCGAGCCTGGAGGAGTACGAGTCCGCGGCCGGCGAGGACCGGGCGACCGAGCGCTGGCTGCGCGTCGAGCTGCGGGCGGAGCGGCTCGACTGGTTGCCTCCGGTACTCGCCGCACTCGACCGGCCGTTCGTCATCGAGCGCCCCGCTGAACTCCGCGACCTCGTCATCGCACTCGCCGATCGCCTCACGTCCTATGCCCGCCGAGCCTGACGGTGAGGAACCAATGTCATGAGATGGCACACCCGGCCGTCATGGTCAGGGCTACGGTCAGGCATTGCGCAGCCCCGACCATGAGGCCTGCCACAGCAGGTCAACACCGTGCTCAGACCATTGCGCAGCCGTACCTCCGGCACGACCACCAACTGCGCAGCGCGCCCGCCGGATACCGAACACTCCCCCGGGTGCGGGGGCAGTCGGTGTTCACGATGCGCTGGTCGACGAACCCGGGACCATCCCCGCGCGAGCGGAGGTGCGCCGATGCTCAGGTCGGGTTGTCAGCCTCCCGCCGAAGGGGGTGTCGGGGGTTGTCCACTACCCGGGACCCTGACGAGCTCCAGAGTCACCGGTCCGTCCACGTCCGGGTGCAGGAACACCTTCTCGGGGCTTGCGGTCCAGAGCTGGATGTCGCCCAGGACCCGGCGGCCTCCGATCTTGTCGGGCTGCAGGTACACGAAATTCGAGGGGGTGGGATCCCAGGTGCCGTCGAAGTCGACGCGGGTGGCGCTTCCGCGCCGATAGGCGTCGCTCTTCGCGATACCCACGGCGGAGAACCGTCCGCCGGGGTGCAGACGGATCTCCGCGCCGGTCTCGTCGTCGCGGTACACCCCCGGCAGGCGGTCCGGATCGACGTTGACCGCGCCCGCCCCTGTACACCCCGAAGCGAGCACTGCCACGGCCGCGAGGAGCACAGTGACAAACCCACTTCTGATCCCACCCCTCGTCCTCACGGTTCTGCCCCCATGTCCACACACCCCGTCCCCGTAGTCGGACGGCAGGTCTGCCACCGAGCCCCTATTTGAACATGCTCAAAAACCGGGGTGCTCCTCGGGCCTCGTCAGGACTTCCGGCCCACACGAGAGTGAAAGGCAAGTGCGATCTCTCGCTTTCATGTCAGTTGTCCGTGTTGAACCACTTCACGGTGCCTGAATCCATGGGTCCCGCTCTCTTCGTCCAATATCGCGTCACGCCCACGGGGCATGCCCGCCGCAGCCCCGCGAGATCACCCCTCACGCCCGGCCCTTGATCCTCTCCTCACCCCTGCGGCAACGTTCGCCACCGCACGGGGGTTCACCCGCACGAAGGAACACGGCCTCGGGACCGGCGGGCTCGCATGTTGAGGTGTCGCGTATTCGTAGCCGACGTCGGCAGCTCCATGACTCGGAAAGCCGACGCCTGCTGCGGAAGCCGCGCTGCGGCACCAACCGCATCACCGACGTGGTGAAGGACGTTCTCGCCCTTCACCACACATCAGCATGAGGTTGAAAACGGCTCAATCACCGAACGGAGAAAGACGCCCACATTACCTCCCTCCGATTCCGGTGTATCAGAACTTCGTGCTGCACTTCATCGGGTACTCATTACCGACGAAGGAGATGCAAACGCGGTAGTAGTAGCTGGCGCCGCCCAGCATGTTCGACCAGTCCGAGCCGCCCGTTGTGTCCGGGATCCTGACGCTGAGCGAGCGGATCAGCTTGCCGGCCGAGTCGTACTTCTCGATGTAGCCGTAGGAGTTGTAGAGCGAGTTCGAGGAGTTGTTCGTCACGCGGACCCAGGCCGCGCTGCACCCCGACGCCCAACGCAGTTCGGCCTTGCGGCTGTTGTTGTCGATGGTCCGCTGCGTGGAGACGCTCGCCGTCTCGCAGCCCGTGGCCCTCGGCCCCTGGTTGTCGCAGCCCGCCCCGCTGCAGCTCGCGGCGAAGGAGGTGCCGGCCAGTGGAATCATACCCATCGCGACGACGGCCGCAGAGATGGTCGCGGTACGGGACAATATCTTGTTCACGAGAACTCCGGTTTTAATCAGGCGGCGCCGGCACTTATGTGCAGCACCGGATGATCATAGATGTGAGACGCCGGGCTGACAATTTTCACCGATGTCGAGAGCGGACTTTTCGGTCTATGCACGAGTAGAGGCCACCCGAGTAAATGGCAAATTAAATCACTCTTTATGCAGTTTCCTCGATTCCGGTTCTGGACCAGGAGTTTCCGCCGCACATCTGACCTTCCTGAGCATGCAGGGGCAGCAGACCGGGGATCCGGGCGAGACCGATGCCTTGAGGTCCCTGCTGCTGATGTGCGGCGGACCGCTCCTGACCGTGGTCGCGGGTGACCAGCCGCGGAGGGCCTGGGGCGGGGTAGCCGGCGGCCCGCTGCTCCCTGCGTGAGCTGCCTGACGAAACGCTCCTGGCGCCCCTGCATCTCGGCGAACCTGTCCGGGTACGACGTGCCGATGCCGGCCTCGGATCGCCTGCGGACTTCGGGGTCCGGGGCGTTCGGTGGGGGGACAGGTGGCATCAGGGCGCGGGCCCTGACGACGCAACGGGAGCCGTGTCTTCAACTGCGCAGAACCGCAGGTGGTCCTCGACCGCCCGATCGATGTTCGTCATGAACTACAGCCGCCGTCGGGCCAGTTGATGTCCAGCGAGAGTGGGGAACCTGCCCCACGGGATGGGGCCGTGACAGCAGGCCAGTGGTTGCGACCGTGCCTACTTGGGCACATGGAAGCGCAGCATGGTGACCCCGCCCGACTGGACGTTGCTGAACGGTTCCAGGTCGATCCGGTCGAGGCCCGGCGGCGCGAAGCGGACGCCGTCGCCGAGCAGCACCGGCAGCACGTACACCAGGATCTCGTCGACGAGGCCGCGCTGCAGGCACTGGGCGGCCACGTCGGCGCCGAGGATCTCCAGGTTCTTGTCGCCGGCGGCGCGGCGTGCCGTGGCCACGGCTTCCTCGATGTCGCAAGTGAGGAAGGTGACGTTGGGGTCCGGCTCGTCGGGCGGACGGTGGGTGAGGACGAACTGCGCCCCGCCGTCGTAGTCGGTGTTCTCGTCGGACATGCGCTTGCCGACCTCGTACGTGCCCCGGCCGATGAGCATGGCGCCCGTGGCCGCCATGACCTCCGGGAAGGTCGCCGACGTCATGTGCTCGAAGATCCAGTCCATCGTGTGGCCGGGACCGGCGATGAACCCATCGAGGGACATCACCCTGTTCACGACCACTTTGCCGGTGCTCGCATCCGTCATACGTCTTCTCCAAGCAGGTGGAGGGCCGGGATCGCATCATAGATCGGTGAGCAACATCTTCTCCGGCGGTAGCCACGGCCTGGACCTGTCCAATGGCGCCACCGCGGTGTTCACCGACGTGCTGGTGCCGGCCGTGTCCGATCTCGTCTCCGAGGGCTGGGACTCCCGCTTCGCGGCGCTGCTGCCCCTGCAGGACCAGAATGTCATGGGGCGCGGTGCCGTCGGGTTCGACCTGGCGGAGTTCGACCGGAGTGCAGCGGAGCGGGAACGCGCCCGTGCGAAGGACCTCGTGCCGCGTGCCACAGCACTCCCGGCGAGCGGACATCGCTGGAGCGAGCTGGGCTGCCACCCGCCCCGCGTGCATGAGATCGGTCTCAGCAAGGCCGAGCAGCGGAGAAACTGGTGGCGGGCCGGTTTTCTGACACTGGTCTTTGCCGGTGGGGCGGTAGCGGTCGGCCTGGCCGAGCCGACGTCAGACCGATGGTGGTGGGTCAGCAGCTTCGGCATTGTGTGATTGGCCTCGGTTTCCTACATGGTCAACCGTGGATACGGTCGGACGTGCCTGACTGCGGATGGAATGGAATTCCGCACCTCCGTGAGCCGGCGCCCGGTTCCCTGGAGCGAGATCACCCGACTTGAGAAGCGACAGCACCTCACGCGCAGTGGGACCTGCGGGCCGTACTGAGCGGCCCGCGAGGCGGACCGGGCCGGAGACCACTGGCACATGTGGCCGAAGCAGAAGGAATGGGAACAGAGCGGAGGGCACGCCAGCTGCTACGTCGTCACCGCCAGGGGCACCGGCTGAAGCAGGTGACGGAAGACCGCGACCGGGCGACCCGAAGCAGGGCGGCCCGGTCACTCGGCCAATGCCCGTCGCAGCCGGCCGGTTTCGGTCTCTCCGCGGGCCACCACCGCATAAAGCCCTCCGTGACCACGGCGGTGTTCGCCCACCAGCTACAGCTCGGCCAGCGACCTGACCAGCCCGTCGCCACACAGAACAGCGCCTGCCAGCTCGAACAACGCGTCCGAGCGAGCGGTGAGACAGGAGTGGAACTCGCCCCGGAAGCACGGCAGTTGCGTCAAAGCCTCTTGTCGGACGTCTTGTCGGACGTCGTGTTGCGGCAGACTCATCCTCACGGACCTTCTTGCGCAGCGCGGCGTTCTCCGCCTCCAGCGGCGTGGGCGGCTCAGCGGGTGTCTCCGTACGGCCTCCCCGCCGGTCGGCTCGCACCGGCCGCCCGGACCCGGTTCCGCAGGGTTTCCGGTTCGATGCCCGGATCGACAGCGACCTGCCGGAACGTCGCCTCGGATCACGACTGGTGCAGCGCGACCGCGTCCACCTCGAACTCCGGCGGACAGTACTTCATGACCACGAGATGTCCGTTCTCAGATCCTCAGGATCCACTGTCTCGTGTGTCCAGGATCAGGGGCCGAGGCCCAGCTCCTTCCTTGTCATGTTCCTGGACAGTCCGGTCCGGGTGTGCTGTCATGCCGGAAGTCGCATTTCCAACGTTGTAGAGCTGGGTCGCCAAGTCCACGTCCCCGCCGGGACGCTGTCATTCACGCCCGCCCACCACCGAGGGCCCGATCACTGACAGGAGCACCCGCATGCCCTTCCCCCGACGACGCTTTCTCCGCGACACTGCCCTGGTCGTCACCGCGGCATCGGCCGCACCGCTGCCGACCCCGGCCTCCGCAGCGGCCGCCCGCCAGGCCCTCGCGCCGGACGCTCTGCTCAGGCTGCGGCCGGGCAGCATCACCCCGCACGGCTGGCTGGCCGGCCAACTGCGCCGCCAGCTCGCCGGGTTGTGCGGCCGCTACGAGGAGATCTCCCACTTCCTCGACTTCGGCACATCCGGGTGGGTCCACCCGGAGAACGGCGGCTGGGAGGAACTGCCGTACTGGCTGCGCGGATACGTACCGCTCGCCGTCGCCACGCGGGACCGGGACGCGTTGGCCAACGCGCGCAGATGGATCGACGCCGTACTCGCCACCCAGCAGGCCGACGGCTTCTTCGGCCCCCGCGCGCTGCGCACCTCGCTCAACGGCGGTCCGGACTTCTGGCCGTTCCTGCCCCTGCTCATGGCCTTGCGCACCTGGGAGGAGTACTCAGGTGACCGCCGCGTCGTGCCTTTCCTGACCCGCTTCCTGCGCTATATAAACGCCCAGGGCCGGGGCGCCTTCGACTCCAGCTGGGTGTCGCTGCGCTGGGGCGACGGCCTGGACGTCGCGACGTGGCTGCACCGCCGTACGGGCGACACCTTCCTGCTCGACCTCACCGCGAAGATGCACGCCTACGGCGCCGACTGGACGGGCGCCCTGCCGAACCAGCACAACGTCAACATCGCCCAGGGCTTTCGGGAACCGGCCCAGTACGCACAGGTGACGGGCGACACGGCACTGACCCGTGCCACCTACCGGATCTACGAGCAGGTGCTGGCCGGATACGGACAGTTCCCCGGCGGCGGCTTCGCGGGGGACGAGAACATCCGCCCCGGTTTCACCGACCCCCGGCAGGGCTTCGAGACGTGCGGCATCGTCGAGTTCATGGCCAGTCATCAGTTACTCACCCGCGCCACCGGTGACCCGGTGTGGGCCGACCGGTGCGAGGACCTGGCCTTCAACCTGCTGCCCGCGGCCCTCGACCCCGACGGGAAGGGTGTGCACTACATCACCAGCGCCAACTGCGTCGACCTGGGCAGCGACCGCAAGACCCAGGGCCAGTTCCAGAACGGCTTCGCGATGCAGTCCTACCAGCCCGGTGTCGACCAGTACCGCTGCTGCCCGCACAACTACGGCATGGGCTGGCCGTACTTCAGCGAGGAACTGTGGCTGGCCACACCGGACGGAGGGCTGGCCGCCGCGCTCTACGCTCCCTGCGAGGTGAGCACGGAGGTCGCGGACGGTGCGCAGGTGACGGTGCGGGAAGAGACCGACTACCCCTTCTCCGAGACCATCCGGCTGACCGTGTCCACCGACCGGCCCGTATCCTTCCCGTTGCTCCTGCGCGTACCGGGCTGGTGCCGCGGTCCGGAACTGAAGGTGAACGGGCGGGCATTCACGGCGCCCGATGGCCCCGCTTTCGCGCGTGTCGACCGCACCTGGAGGGACGGGGACACGGTCACCCTGCGTCTGCCGCAGCGCACCGTGCTGCGGACCTGGGCGGACCAGCACGATGCGGTAGGCGTCGACCGCGGGCCGCTCAGTTACGCACTGAGGATCGGCGAGCGGTACGAGCGCTACGCGGGCAGTGACACCTTCCCCGAGTACGAGGTGCACGCCACCACCCCCTGGAACTATGGCCTGGTCCCCGACACGCCGCTGTCCTTCCACCCGACGGACGGACCTCTCGCCGACAATCCCTTCACCCACGACACCGTCCCGGTGCGCATCAGGGCGCAGGCACGGCGCATCGACGCCTGGGTCCTCGACACCGAACAGGTCGTCGCGCCCCTGCAGCAGAGCCCGGCCCGCAGCGACGCGCCGGTGGAGACGGTCACCCTCATCCCCATGGGGGCCGCGCGGCTGCGCGTCTCCGCCTTCCCCACCGTCCTGCCGGACGGACACGTCTGGACTCCCGAACCCCCCTTCCGGCGCATCCTGAACCAGCACAGCGGCAAGGTCCTCGCCGTGGACGGCATGTCGACCGCCGACAGCGCCCACGTCGTGCAGTTCGACAACTCCGGAACCGGCGACCACGCCTGGCAGCTCATCGACAAGGGCGACGGCTGGTTCCTCGTGCGCAACGGTCACAGCGGGAAGGTGCTCGGCGTCGACAACATGTCCACCGCCAACAGCGCCCACATCGTCCAGTACGAGGACAACGGCACCGCCGACCACCTGTGGGCCCTGGTGGACCGCGGTGACGGCTGGTTCCTCGTACGCAACCGGCACAGCGGGAAGGTGCTCGGCGTCGACAACATGTCCACCGCCAACAGCGCCCACGTCGTCCAGTACGAGGACAACGGCACCGCCGACCATCTGTGGCGGTTCGCCTGAGGAGCACTACGGCGACTCCCTCCGCGGCCCGATTCCAGGCGTCAGTGACGGACTCCGGCCCGGTCGTCACCGTGTACGGGGCACGACCGGGCCGACCGGTTCCGGCCTGTCCTGGTGGTGGGGCCCGTTCTTCGTCTTCGTCCTGGTCCCCGTGCTCGACCAGGTACTGGGCTCAGACGACGCCAACTCGCCCGAGGCGGTGATGAGGCCACTGGGGGCGGACCGCTACTACCCGCTGGCGCACCTACCTCTACCTGCCACTGCGGTTCGGCGCCCTGGTGTGGGCCTGCGGCGAGCGGGCCGGTGGCGGTCTCTCCGTGGTGGGGGATCCGGGCCTGGCCGCGACCACGGGAGTGGTCTCCGGAGTGGCCATCGACACCGCTCACGAACTCGGCCACAAGCGGGAGCAGTCGGAGCGTCCTGAGCCGTACGGCGCTCGCGCAGACCGGCTGCGGCCACTGCTGCGCCGAGCACAACCACGGTCACCGCATACGTGTCGCCACCTCCGACGACGCACCCCAACTCCCCTCCGGCCACGCGGCGATGATCGCGCCGGCCTGGTTCCCGCCCCTGTGGCGCCACGTGATGGGCCGGCGGCTCCTGGCGCACTACGGCGGCGACGCCGGGTGCGCCAACCTGCACGCGCCCACCCGTCGACGCTCCGACGGCACCCCTGACGGCTCGGCCCTTCAGCCCGGACCGCGACGCTCCTTCGATCACCCACCACCGGGCAGGACCGGCCGAACACGTCGGCCGACGCAAGGGGTGTCGAGTCGACGACGAACAGCGCGACCGGCGCACTCTGCACAGGTTCAGCGCGGCCGAAGGCCGGTTGCCCCGCCGCCGACCGTTGCAACGCCCCAGGCAGTTCCCCACACCGGCCCGGCCGACTCCTCATTCCCTCAACCACTCCGGCTCGCCCCGGCTCCTCCCAGGGACCCAGCCCCTAAGCCGATACTTAATGCAAGACAAAAGAAAAGCCGTGTCCGGAACCTTGACCGCGACCGGTGTGGCGGGCAAGGTTCCGGAGAGCGCTCTCCCAATCCCTTCCTGTCAAGGAGTCTCCCCATGTCCACTGTCGGCACTCCCCCAGCGGCGTCGGTGCCACGCAGACCCGGCCGCCGCGGCGTCGTCGGTGTGGTGGTCACCGCACTGGCCGCCGCCCTTCTCGCCTTCGCCCCTGCCGAGGAGGCCCAGGCCGCGCCCGTGCCGCTGTCGCAGGGCAAGCCGGTCACCGCCTCCAGCCAGGAGCACTACGGCACCCCGGCGACCGCGGCCGTCGACGGCGACAACGGCACTCGCTGGTCCAGCGCCGCCGCCGATCCGCAGTGGATCCGCGTCGACCTCGGCGCCCCCGCCTCCCTCAGCCAGGTCGAGCTGCGCTGGGAGGCCGCCTACGCCAAGTCCTACCGCATCGAGACGTCCCAGAACGGTACGGACTGGTCGACGGCCTACTCCACCACCACCGGCGCCGGCGGCACGGAGACCGTGAGCGTCTCCGGCACCGCCCGGTACGTCCGCATGCTCGGCACCGTCCGCGCCACCGGATACGGCTACTCCCTCTGGGAGTTCAAGGTGTACGGCACCACCGGCGACGACCCCGGTCCGGTCATCCCGGGCGGCGGCGACCTCGGCCCCAACGTGCACGTCCTCGACCCGTCCACGCCCGGCATCCAGGCCAAGCTGGACCAGGTCTTCGAGGAGCAGGAGTCGGCGCAGTTCGGCTCCGGCCGGCACGCCTTCCTCCTCAAGCCGGGCACCTACGACAACCTCAACGCCCAGATCGGCTTCTACACCCAGATCGCCGGTCTCGGCCTGCGTCCCGACGACACGACGATCAACGGTGACATCACCGTCGACGCCGGCTGGTTCAACGGCAACGCCACCCAGAACTTCTGGCGCGGCGCGGAGAACCTCGCCGTGAAGCCGGTCAACGGCACCAACCGGTGGGCGGTCTCGCAGGCCGCCTCCTTCCGCCGGATGCACGTCAAGGGCGGCCTCAACCTCGCGCCCAACGGCTACGGCTGGGCCAGCGGCGGCTACATCGCCGACAGCAGGATCGACGGCCAGATCGGCAACTACTCGCAGCAGCAGTGGTACACCCGCGACAGCTCCATCGGCGGCTGGTCCAACAGCGTGTGGAACCAAGTCTTCTCAGGTGTCGAGGGCGCTCCCGCCACCGGCTTCCCCGAGCCCCGCTACACCACGCTCGACACGACGCCGATCTCCCGCGAGAAGCCCTTCCTCTACCTGGACGGCGGCGAGTACAAGGTCTTCGCCCCCGCCAAGCGCACCAACGCGCGCGGCACCACCTGGGCGAGCGGCACCCCGCAGGGCGAGTCGATCCCGCTGAGCAAGTTCTACGTCGTCAAGCCCGGCGCCACCGCCGCCACCATCAACGCCGCCCTCGACCAGGGCCTGCACCTGCTCTTCACCCCGGGCGTCTACCACGTCGACCGGACGATCGACGTCGACCGCGCGAACACCATCGTGCTGGGCCTCGGCCTCGCCACGATCATCCCGGACAACGGGGTGACCGCCATGAAGGTCGCCGACGTCGACGGCGTGCGGCTCGCCGGCTTCCTCATCGACGCCGGACCGGTCAACTCCCCCACGCTGCTGGAGATCGGCCCGCAGGGCGCGTCCACCGACCACGCGGCCGACCCCACCACCGTGCAGGACGTCTACATCCGCATCGGCGGCGCGGGCGCCGGCAAGGCGACCACCAGCATGGTGGTCAACAGCCACGACACGATCATCGACCACACCTGGGTGTGGCGGGCCGACCACGGCGAGGGCGTCGGCTGGGAGACCAACCGGGCCGACTACGGCGTCCGCGTCAACGGCGACGACGTCCTGGCCACCGGCCTGTTCGTCGAGCACTTCAACAAGTACGACGTCGAGTGGTACGGCGAACGCGGCCGGACGATCTTCTACCAGAACGAGAAGGCGTACGACGCCCCGAACCAGGCCGCCATCCAGAACGGCGACAGCAAGGGTTACGCCGCCTACCGGGTCGACGACTCGGTGGACACCCATGAGGCATGGGGCCTGGGCAGCTACTGCAACTACAACGTCGACCCGAACATCCGCCAGGACCGCGGCTTCAAAGCCCCGGTCAAGCCGGGGGTGAAGTTCCACAGCCTCCTCGTGGTCTCCCTCGGCGGCATGGGCCACTACAACCACGTCATCAACGACACCGGCGCCTCCACGGTGCCCGCCGGCACCTCGACCGTGCCGTCCACCGTCGTGTCCTACCCCTGATCGAACCGCCCGTCGGTCACGGCTCCCCTCCGGGCCGGATGACATCCCCGCACCCCGGCCCGGAGGGGCCACCACGCCACCACGCGGTGCTCCCGCAGCCCCGTCCCGTCGGCTCTCCCCAACCCGTTTGGAGCAGATGTGTCCGCAGTCCTCTCCTACCGCAGACCACCCGGCCGCCGCGCCGTGCCTCTGCTCGCGCTCGGCGCACTGGTGGCGTCGTCGCTCGTCCTCGCCGCTCCGCCCGCCCAGGCCGCGGAGACCCTGCTCTCCCAGGGCAGGCCCGCCACCGCCTCGTCCCAGGAAGGCGACGGATACGCCCCCTCCGCGGCCGTCGACGGCAACCTCACCGGTACCCGTTGGGCCAGCCGGTGGAGCGACCCGCAGTGGTTCCAGGTCGACCTCGGACAGCGGTCCGACCTCAGCCGTGTCGTGCTCACCTGGGAGGGCGCGTACGGCAAGAGCTACCAGATCCAGGCGTCCGACAACGGCACGGACTGGCGGACCCTGAAGACCGTGACCGGCGGTGACGGCGGCACGGACGAGGTCGCCGTCACCGGCTCCGGCCGCTACGTCCGCATGCTGGGCACCGAGCGCTCCGGCGGCTACGGCTACTCCCTCTGGGAGTTCCAGGTGTACGGGACCGCGGACGGCACGCCGCCCGCCCAAGGAACGGTCAAGGTCACCGGTTCACAGGGGAACTGGCAACTGACCGTCGGCGGGCAGCCGTACACCGTCAAGGGTCTGACCTGGGGCCCCGCCATCGCGGACGCCCCGAAGTACATGTCCGACGTGAAGTCCATGGGCGTCAACACCATCCGCACCTGGGGCACCGACGGCGGCACCGAGCCGCTGCTGGACAGCGCCGCCGCGCACGGCATCAAGGTCGTCAACGGCTTCTGGCTGCAGCCCGGCGGCGGTCCCGGCTCCGGAGGCTGCGTCAACTACGTCACCGACACCACGTACAAGAACACCATGCTCACCGAGTTCGCCAGGTGGGTCGAGGCGTACAAGAGCCACCCCGCGACCCTCATGTGGAACGTCGGCAACGAATCGGTCCTCGGCCTGCAGAACTGCTACAGCGGAACGGAGCTGGAGGCGCAGCGCAACGCCTACACCGGCTTCGTCAACGACGTCGCCAAGAAGATCCACGGCATCGACCCCGATCACCCCGTCACCTCCACCGACGCCTGGACGGGCGCCTGGCCCTACTACAAGCGCAACGCGCCCGACCTCGACCTGTACTCGATGAACTCCTACGGCGACATCTGCGGCGTCCAGGAGGACTGGGAGGAGGGCGGCTACACCAAGCCGTACATCATCACCGAGGGCGGGCCGGCCGGTGAGTGGGAGGTGCCGGACGACGCCAACGGCGTCCCCGACGAGCCGACCGACGTGCGGAAGGCCGAGGGCTACACCGAGGCCTGGGACTGCGTCACCGGCCACCGGGGCGTCGCCCTCGGCGCCACCCTCTTCCACTACGGCGTCGAGCACGACTTCGGCGGCATCTGGTTCAACCTCGTGCCCGACGGGCTGAAGAGGCTGTCCTACTACGCCGTCAAGAAGGCGTACAGCGGATCGACCGCCGGCGACAACACCCCGCCGGTCATCACGAACATGGCCGTCAGCCCCGCCTCGTCGGCCCCGGCGGGCGGCGAGTTCACGATCCGCGCCGACGTGCGTGATCCCGATGGCGATCCGGTCACCTACAAGATCTTCCTCAGCGGCAACTACGCCAACGGCGACAAGCGGCTGGTCGAGGCCAAGTGGCGGTCCACCGGCAACGGCACCTTCGCCGTGACCGCCCCGGAGAAGCTCGGCGTGTGGAAGGTGTACATCCAGGCCGAGGACGGCCGCGGCAACGCCGGCATCGAGACGAAGTCGGTCAAGGTCGTCGCCCCGCCGGTCACCGGCACGAACGTGGCGCTGAACAAGCCCACCACCGCGTCCTCCTTCCAGCAGTCGTACGGCGACTGCCCGTGCGAGCCCGCCAAGGCGACGGACGGCCGGAGCGACACGCGCTGGGCCAGCGACTGGAGCGACCCGCAGTGGATCCAGGTCGACCTCGGCGCCGCCACCGCCATCCGCAAGCTCCAGCTCGTGTGGGACCCCGCCTACGCCAAGTCCTACGACGTACAGGTCTCGGACAACGGCACCACCTGGCGCACGGTCCACACCACGACCGCCGGCAACGGCGACATCGACACCATCGACGTCGCGGCGACCGCGCGGCACGTACGACTGCACCTGACGGCGCGTGGCACCGGCTGGGGCTACTCGCTGCACGAGTTCGGCATCTACGGCTGACGACGGCGCAGGGCGCCCGGCGGCGCCCTACGCACCACCCCCACCAGGCACCTCAGCGGGCAAGGAGGCCCCATGAGACCGCGTTCGAAACTCCCCGCGCTGCTGCTCGGCAGCGCACTGATCGCAAGCGTGCTCGGCGTCGGCACCGTCGCCACGGCGGCCGGTCCCGGCGGCGCCCCGGCGGCCGCCTCGGCCGGCGCTCACACCGGGCACACGATGGCGGTGTCGACCCAGGCGTCCGGCGACGACCCCGACGGCGACGGGTACATACCGGCCGTACCCCCGGTCACCGGCGTCGTCCCGTCCACGGCCACCCCGCCCCCGGCCTACCACCACGAGTTCCAGGCCGGCTGCTCCGTGACCCACACCGCGCCGGACGACCCGATCGTCTACCCGGGCCAGTTCGGCAAGTCCCACGACCACACGTTCATGGGCAACACCTCCACCGACGCCGCCAGCACCACCGGCTCGCTCTACGGAGGCACCACCACCTGCAAGGCGCCCGCGGACGCCTCCGCCTACTGGATGCCCTCGCTGTACAAGGGCGACCAGAAGATCCTGCCCGTCGGCCCGCAGGTCATCTACTACAAGGCAGGCGTGACCGACTACCGGAGCGTGCGGCCCTTCCCCAAGGGCCTGCGGTTCGTCGTCGGCAACCCCATGCAGACCGAACAGCAGTTCCGCGCCCACAAGGGCTTCGTCGAGGGCTGGGAGTGCGGTGACAGCTTCTTCAACACCGACATCCCGGCGAGCTGCCCGAGCCGGCCCGACGTCCAGCTCAACCTGCGCATGCAGGCCCCCAGCTGCTGGAACGGCCTGCACCTCGACACCCCCGACCACCAGAGCCACATGGCCTACCCGGTCGTCAAGCCCGGCACCAACGACAACATGTGCCCGGCCTCCCACCCGGTCGCCCTGCCGATGATCGAGTTCAAGATGGCGTGGCCGGTCAACGGTGACATGAGCCAGGTCCGCCTGGCCAGCGGCCGCGGCTACTCCTTCCACTACGACTTCTTCAACGCGTGGGAGGAACGAACCCTCAAGGCCCTGGTCGACCACTGCATCAACGGCGGCCTGCAGTGCGACACCCGGGGCTTCGACCTGTACCGCCCCGAACGCGGCACCGTGCTGAACGCCGACCACCGGCTGCCCTGACCCGGCCGGTCCCCACGGGCCCGACGGTACCCGCGCGGCACGGGTGCCGTCGGGCTCCTTCCGCTGCCCGCGCGCCTGACGTCCACCGCCGTCCGGAGGGGCTTGACGGGGAGGAGGAGCTCGTCAAATGCTCGGGAGAGCGCTCTCCCGACAGTGGAGAGGCGGAAAGTGGGGCGGGAATGGACGACGAGGCACTCGACCGGCACATCGGCGGGCTGAGTCTCGAGCAGAAGGTGCGCCTGCTCACCGGCGCGACGACCTGGCGCACCGTCGGTGAGCCCGGGATCGGGCTGCGGGAGATGGTGACCTCGGACGGGCCCGCCGGGGTGCGCGGCGAGGCATGGGACGAGCGGCGCACCTCGGTCCTGCTGCCCTCCGCCTCCGCCCTGGGGGCGATGTGGGACGAGGAACTGGTGGAGCGGCTCGGGGGTCTGCTCGCCACCGAGGCCGCCCGCAAGGGCGTCGACGTGGTGCTGGCCCCCACGCTCAACCTCCACCGGAGCCCGCTGGGCGGCCGGCACTTCGAGTGCTTCTCCGAGGACCCGGAACTGACCGGCCGTACCGGGGCCGCGCTGATCCGGGGCGTCCAGGCCCTCGGGGTGGCGGCCACCGCCAAGCACTACGTCGGCAACGACTCCGAGACCGACCGGCTGACCGTCGACGTCCGGGCGTCCGAACGCACTCTGCGGGAGGTGTACCTCGCGCCCTTCGAGGCGGCCGTCGAGGCCGGGGTGTGGCTGGTCATGGCGGGCTACAACGCCGTCGGCGGTACGACCATGACGGCCAGCCCGCTCCTGGCCGAGCCCCTCAAGGGCGAATGGGGGTTCGACGGGGTCGCCGTCTCCGACTGGGCGGCCGTGCGCACCACCGAGGAGACCGGTCGCGCCGCCCTCGACCTGGCGATGCCGGGTCCGGACAGTCCCTGGGGCGCGTCGCTGGTGCGGGCGGTGAAGGACGGCCTGGTCGACGAGGAGGCGGTCGACGAGAAGGTACGACGGCTGCTCCGGCTCGCCGGCCGCGTGGGCGCGCTGGAACCGCGTCGCCCGCGCCGGGTGGCGGCGGGGGCGTCCCGCGGCACCCGGGCTCTGCTGCGCCGCGCCGTCAGTGCCGGCTCGGTCCTGCTGCGCAACAGCGCCGTCCTGCCGCTCGACCCCGCCGGGCTGTCCACCGTCGCGGTCGTCGGCGTCCACGCCGCGTCCCCGCGCGTCCAGGGCGGCGGCAGCGCGGGCGTCTTCTGCTCCGACGTGGTCACCCCGCTGGCCGGCGTCCGGGCCCGGCTGCGGGGAAGGGCCCGGGTGGTGTACGAGCCCGGCCCCGCACCGGGGTCCCCGCCCGTCCCCCTCGGCACCGACCGGTGCAGCGACCCGCGGTCGGGCGCCCCCGGCGTGCTCCTGCGGGTGCTGGACGCGGCGGGGCGGGAGCTGTACGCGCAGCACCGGCTCTCGGGCCGGCAGCTGGAGCCGGACCTGCCCCCGGGCGCGCACACGGTGGAGATCGACGCGGTGCTGCATCCCCGTCGGTCGGGAGAGTGGACGTTCGGTGTCGGGGGCTTCGGACGCATGACGCTCACCGTCGACGACCGCACGCTCCTGGACGGGGAGTTTCCCGGTGACACGGACGACCCGGCCGTCGTCCACGTCACCCCGCCCGTGCACACCGCGCGGACGGTACTGGCCACCAAGCGGCCCGTACGCGTGGTGGCACGGCGCGAACTGGTGCCCGGCCGCGGACGCGCCACCGTCGTCGCCGCGGCGCCCCCGGAACCGGACCCGGCTATCGCGCTGGAGGACGCGGTGCGGGCGGCACGGGACGCCGATGCCGCGATCGTGGTGGTCGGCACCACCGAGCACAGCGAGACCGAAGGGTACGACCGCGCCGGACTGTCGCTCGGGGGGCACCAGGACGAGCTGGTCCACGCGGTGGCCGCCGCGAATCCGCGCACGGTCGTGGTCGTCAACAGCGGCGGCCCGGTCGAGCTGCCCTGGCACCGGGAAGCGGGTGCCGTGCTGCTCGCCTGGTTCCCGGGACAGGAGGCCGGGGCGGGGCTGGCCGACGTCCTGTTCGGCCTCGCCGAGCCCGGCGGCCGGCTCCCCACCACCTGGGCGGCGTCCCTGGCGGACGCACCCGTCACCCGCACCCGGCCGGTCGACGGCCGGCTCGACTACGCCGAGGGCCTGCACATCGGCCACCGGGCGTGGCTGCGAGCCGGACGCGAGCCCGCCTACTGGTTCGGCCACGGACTCGGTTACACGACGTGGGAGTACGCGGCCGTGGAGGTGCCCGCGCACGTCGCGGCGGGCGAGCCGTTCACCGTCCGGGTGACGGTGCGCAACACCGGCGCCCGCGCCGGGCGCGAGGTCGTCCAGGTCTACCTGGCCCGCCCCGATTCGGCGGTGGAGCGCCCGGTGCGCTGGTTCGCCGGATACGCGACTGTCCGGGCGGAAGCGGGCCGAACGGCGGGTGCCGAGGTGGTGGTGGGCCCACGCGCCTTGCGGCACTGGTCGGAGGAGGACCACGGCTGGGCCACGGAGCCCGGCCCCTACCGGCTCATGGTGGGCAGATCGGCGGGAGACACACGGTGGGAGGGGAAGGTCACGGTCGGCGGCCCCTGACGGGCGGGGCGGTCCGGGCACCGTGTGCGCCGGGGCCGCGGCGCCGGGCCGGGGCCCGCGCACCCGCACCGTCGGGTGCCCCCGCTCCACGGCCCGGCCCGGTCCCCTGTCGTCGCCGACGGCGCAGGCGCCGGCACCGGAGCCGAAGAGCACCACCGCCGCGTTCCGCGCGCCCCGGCCGGTGCCGAACCACCTCTCCGCCCGCCCGGGCGTCTTGGCGCCGCTGTCGATGCGGTACGGCACGCTCTCGGGCAGGAGCCGGGACTCGCGCAGCAGCCGCTCCAGGGGACGGCGTCCCAGCCGATGGCCCGGCCGGGCGCGACGGCGCCGTCCCCGGCGGTCCCGGCGACGACGCCCGGAACCCCGATCCCGAACTCGGCCCGGTGGCGGGCCCCGGGGAGAACCGGCTGAGCGGCCCGTCGAAATACAACCGTTGCAATACCGCGGTGCGGTTCTCCCGCCGCAGGTCACGCGCCGTACGGCCGCCGCGCACCGTCACCCTGTCCCCTCGCCCTGAAGTCTTCACCGCGATTTACCTGTGGCCGAGCCCTTGACGCGCCCTTCACTCGAAGCTTAACTCACATCCTAAATTAAGCCGTGGAGGCTTCAGGGAACGCGGGGCGCCACCCCGTCCCGCCTCCGCCGGCGATCCCGTCACTTCCCGGAAGGCCTCTGGAGTCATGCGCAGAATCAGAGCCGCAGCCGTCGGCGCCGTCACCCTCTCGTTCGCCCTCACCGTGGCGGCCTGCGGCGGGGGGTCGTCCGGCACGGAAGGCTCCAACGAACAGCCGAGGACCCTCACCTACTGGGCCTCCAACCAGGGCGCGAACCTGGAGGTGGACAAGAAGGTCCTCCAGCCGGAACTCGACAAGTTCGAGAAGGAGACCGGGATCAAGGTGAAGCTGGAGGTGGTGCCCTGGGGGGACCTCCTCAACCGCATCCTCACCGCCACCACCTCCGGTCAGGGCCCGGACGTCCTCAACATCGGCAACACCTGGAGCGCCTCACTCCAGGCCGGCGGTGCCCTGCTGCCCTGGGACGCGAAGAACTTCGAGGCGATCGGCGGCAGGGACCGCTTCGTGGAGTCCGCGCTCGGCTCCACCGGCGTCCAGGGCCAGGACCCGGCCTCCGTGCCGCTGTACTCCATGGCCTACGCGCTCTACTACAACAAGAAGATGTTCGCCGACGCCGGCATCGAGAAGCCGCCGGCGACCTGGGAGGAGTTGGCCGAGACCGGCAAGAGGCTCTCCGAGGACGGCAAGTGGGGACTCGGCGCCGAGGGCTCCAACCTGTCGAACAACATCCACCAGGTCTTCGTCCTCGCCCAGCAGCACGGCGCGGACTTCTTCACCCCCGACGGCAAGGCCGACTTCACCTCCGACGGCGCCGTGGCGGCGGTCAAGCAGTACGTCGACCTGATGGCCAAGGAAAAGATCATCGCGCCGGGCAACGCCGAGTACGCGCAGAACCAGTCCCTGAGCGACTTCGCCAAGGACAAAACGGCCATGGTGCTGTGGCAGACCGCGTCGGCCACCTTCGCGTCGCAGGGCATGAACGAGGACGAGTGGGGCGTCGCGCCCGCCCCCGTGCAGTCCGGCGAGCCCGGTCCGGGCAAGGCCACCAACTCCATGGTCGCCGGCATCAACATGGCCGTCTTCAGGAACACCAAGAACATCGACGGCGCCAAGAAGTTCGTGAAGTTCATGACCGGCGACGAGGAGCAGGTCATCCTGAACAAGGCCTACGGCTCCATCCCGCCGGTCAAGACCGCCCAGCAGGACCCGGCCTTCAACTCCCCCGCCCTCGCCGTGCTCCGGGACACCCTCGCCACCAGCGCCACCGCACTGCCGCAGGTCCCCGAGGAGTCGCAGTTCGAGACCGTCGTCGGCACCGCCGTCAAGGAACTCTTCGCCGACGCCGCCGCCGGCCGTGCGGTGACCACCGATTCAGTGCGGGCCAAGCTCGAGAAGGCCCAGCAGCAGATGCCCGAGAAGTGAGCCCGGACACCGCCATGACCACCACCGCTGCCCTGAGCACAGGCGAGCGGACGGCACGGAAGAACGACCCCGGAGCGGCGCCGCGCAGACGCCGCCCCGGGCGGCTGCGCCGCATCGGACTGCCGTACCTGCTGCTGTTCCCCGCACTGCTGCTCGAACTACTGGTCCACCTGGTGCCGATGGTGATCGGCATCGTCGTCAGCTTCAAGGAGCTGACCCAGTTCTACGTCCGTGACTGGGGCGCCGCGCCCTGGGCCGGCCTCGACAACTACTCCCTGGCAGTCGACTTCGACGCCCCCGTCGGCGAGGCGCTGCTGAAGTCCTTCCTCACCACCTGCCTGTTCACCGTCCTCTCGGTCGGCCTGTGCTGGCTGCTCGGAGCGGCCGCGGCGATCTTCATGCAGGAGACCTTCCGCGGCCGGGGCGTCCTGCGCACGCTCTTCCTGGTGCCGTACGCACTGCCCGTCTACGCCGCCGTCATCACCTGGGCGTTCATGTTCCAGCGGGACAACGGCCTGGTGAACCACGTGCTGCACGACCAGCTCGGCCTCACCGACAGCCCTCCGTTCTGGCTGATCGGCGACAACAGCTTCATCGCCCTGCTCGTCGTCTCGGTGTGGAAGGGCTGGCCCTTCGCCTTCCTCATCATCATGGCCGGGCTCCAGAACATCCCGAGGGACATCTACGAGGCCGCCGCCCTCGACGGCGCGGGCGTCTGGCAGCAGATCCGCCGCATCACCCTGCCCTCGCTGCGCCCCGTCAACCAGGTCCTGGTCCTGGTGCTGTTCCTGTGGACGTTCAACGACTTCAACACCCCCTTCGTCCTCTTCGGCAAAGCGGCGCCGGAAGCCGCGGACCTGATCTCCATCCACATCTACCAGTCCTCGTTCCAGACCTGGAACTTCGGGACGGGCTCCGCCATGTCGGTCCTGCTCCTGCTGTTCCTGCTCGTGGTGACGGGCATCTACCTCTGGCTCACCTCCCGCGGAAGGAAGGCCGCCGATGTCTAGCCCAGCCGTCCGCCGGCCCCGCTCCCCGATGGCCGCCCCGCGGTCCTTCCTGTGGAGCCGCCGGATCTTCCTCACCCTCCTCACCGTCTTCGTGCTGCTGCCGGTGTACGTGATGATCTCCAGCTCACTGAAGCCGCTGGAGGACGTGTCGGGGAAGTTCGCGTGGATCCCCTCGGGTCTCACCGTCCGTCCGTACTTCGACATCTGGGAAACGGTCCCGCTGGCCGACTACTTCATGAACTCGCTGATCGTGGCCGGCGCGGCGACCGTCTGCTCCGTCACCGTCGCCGTGTTCGCCGCCTACGCGGTCAGCCGCTACTCCTTCCGCGGCAAGCGCGTCTTCACGGTGACGGTGCTGTCGACGCAGATGTTCCCGGGCATCCTGTTCCTGCTGCCGCTGTTCCTCATCTACGTCAACATCGGCAACACCACCGGCATCGCCCTGTTCGGCTCCCGCGTGGGCCTGATCCTCACCTACCTCACCTTCTCGCTGCCCTTCTCCATCTGGATGCTGATCGGCTACTTCGACTCGGTGCCCAGAGACCTCGACGAGGCCGCCAAGGTGGACGGCTGCGGACCGCTCGGAGCCCTCTTCAGGGTCATCGTGCCCGCCGCGGTCCCCGGCATCGTCGCCGTCGCCGTCTACGCGTTCATGACCGCCTGGGGCGAGGTGCTCTTCGCGTCCGTCATGACCAACGACACCACCCGCACCCTCGCCGTCGGCCTCCAGGGCTACTCCACCCAGAACGACGTGTACTGGAACCAGATCATGGCCGCCTCACTCGTCGTCAGTCTGCCCGTCGTCGCCGGCTTCCTGCTCCTCCAGCGCTACCTCGTCACCGGCCTCACCGCCGGCGCCGTCAAGTAGCCGCCGGGGCACCACCGCCGCCCCGCCCGACCATCCCAGAGAGGCTCTCCGTGTCCGAATCGCTCGACCTCGCCGCCTTCCCCGCCGACTTCGCCTGGGGCACGGCCACCTCCGCCTACCAGATCGAGGGAGCCGTCACCGAGGACGGCCGGGCGCCGTCGATCTGGGACACCTTCTCCCACACCCCGGGCAAGGTCGCGGGCGACGACCACGGCGACGTGGCCTGCGACCACTACCACCGGTGGCCCGAGGACATCGCCCTGATGAAGCGGCTCGGCACCGACGCCTACCGCATGTCCGTCGCCTGGCCCCGTGTGGTGCCCGCCGGTGACGGACCGGTCAACGCGGCCGGCCTCGACTTCTACGACCGGCTCGTCGACGCCCTCCTCGAGGCCGGCATCACCCCCAACATCACCCTCTACCACTGGGACCTTCCCCAGGCCCTCCAGGACCGCGGCGGCTGGACCGTGCGCGACACCGCCGAACACCTCGCCGAGTACGCCTCCGTCGTCGCCGCCCGGCTCGGCGACCGCGTCACCCGATGGGCCACCCTCAACGAGCCCCTCTGCTCCGGCTGGATCGGCCACCTGGAGGGCCGTATGGCACCCGGCCTGACCGACCTGACCGCCGCCGTGCACGCCTCGTACCACCTGCTGCTCGCCCACGGCCTCGCCACCCGGGCGATCCGCGCGGCGGCCCCCGGCGCACAGGTCGGCCTGGTCACCAACCACTCCACCGTCGAGGCCGCCTCGACCCGCCCGGAGGACATCGCGGCGGCCACCCGCATGGACGGCCACACCAACCGCTGGTGGCTCGACCCCGTCCACGGCCGCGGCTTCCCCGCCGACATGCGCGAACTGTACGGCGTGGAACTGCCGGAGCGCCCAGGCGACCTGGACACGATCGCAGCGCCCCTGGACTGGCACGGCCTCAACTACTACTTCCCGGCGACCGTCACCGACGACCCCGAGGGCCCCGTCCCGTACGCCCGTGAGGTCCGGCTGCCCGAGGTACCGCGCACCGGCATGGACTGGCAGATCGACGCCGGCGGCCTGGAGGCCCTGCTGCTGCGCCTGACCGACGACTACGGGGTCCGCGAGCTGTACGTCACCGAGAACGGCTCCGCCTTCCCGGACACCGTCTCGCCCGACGGCGCCGTCCACGACCCCGACCGGGCCCGCTACCTGGAGCAGCACGTGAGCGCCTGCGCCCGGGCGGTCCGCAAGGGAGTACCGCTGGCCGGCTACTACGCCTGGTCCCTCCTCGACAACTTCGAGTGGGCCTACGGCTACGACAAGCGCTTCGGCCTCGTCCACGTCGACTACGCGACCCAGGCCCGGACCGTCAAGACAAGTGGTCAGCGCTACGCGGACATCATCCGCGCCCACCGGCAGTCGCACGCCTGACCTCGGGTCAGGCGGACTCGCGTACGACCAGTTCCGGTTCGAAGACGAGGGTGCGCGGCTCGGTAAGGGTGCCCTGGACCTGCTCGTCCAGCATCCTGGCCATGGCCGCCGCCATCTCCTCCACCGGCTGGCGCACGGTGGTCAGCGGCGGCCGGCACGTCACGGCGATGCTCGAGTCGTCGAACCCGACGACGGCGACGTCCTCCGGTATGCGCCTGCCCAGTTCCCGCAGGACCTGGCAGGCGCCCTGGGCCATCAGGTCGTTGGCCGCGAACACGCCGTCCAGCGCGGGGTGGTCCCGCAGCAGCGCGGCCATGGCTGTCGCCCCGCTGTCCAGCGTGAAGACGCCCTCGGCCACGGGAGGGCTGTCGTGCCCGGCGCGGGCCAGGGCGTCGCGGAATCCGGCGAGGCGCTCCCGGCCGGCCCTGAGATCCGGCGGAGCGCCGATCGCCGCGATACGGCGGCAGCCGCGGGCCAGGAGACGCTCTCCGGCCAGGCGTCCCCCCGCGTAGTGGTCCAGGTCGACGCAACCGACCGGTGCCGTCCGGGCGGGACGTGCGAACAGCACCGTGGGGACGCGGGCGGAGAGGAGCATGTCCGGCAGAGGGTCGTCCGGTTGCACGGAGACCACCAAAGCGCCGTCCGCACTGCCCTGCCGTACGTAGTCGACCACCTGTTTCCTGGCCGCCTCCGACTCGGCGAACAGCAGCACCGGTTGCATCGCGCGTGCCCGGAGATACCCCACGACGCCGTTGACGACACGGCCGAAGAACGGGTCGGCGAACACGCGGCCGGCGAAGGCGTCGCCCGCACCGGAGACGATGAGGGCCACCGTTCCGGTGCGTCGGGTGACCAGCGTCCTCGCTGCGCGGTTCGGCGTGTAGCCCGTCCGTTCGATCGCGCTGCGGACCAGGTCCTGGATGCTGGGATCGACGTTGCGCACGCCGTTCACGACCCGCGACACGGTGGCGCGGGAGACCCCCGCCTCCCTCGCGACATCCTCCAGCGTCGGGGCCTGCCTGTTCATGGGGGGAACTCTAACGCCGGGCACTCCCACGGGCACAGGGCGGCAGGGAGCCTTCGAAACGGGGCACCGCGCACCACGGGGTTCACGTGTCGTCTCCGTGCGTCGTGTGACCCAGTTCCTCGGACATGGCCCTGGCCGAGCGCAGCAGTTCCGCGGAGAGACCGGCGAGAGCCTTCTCGGTGATGCCGCGTGCCGGCATGACGAGGGTGACGACCAGCGGGAGCGAGTCACCGGCCGTGAACACCGGGGCCGCGACCGAGGTGACCCCGGGGATCACACCGCCGGAGGTCGTGGCCACGCCGTCGCGCAGGACCTCGGCTCGGATCTCGTCGACACGCTCCCGCGTCGGAGGGTCCAGCGTCGCCGACTCGAGCTGGACGCGCAGCACGGGTTCGGTGAGCTGTTCGGGCAGATGGGCCAGGAAGGCACCGCCCATCGCGCTGTTCAGCAGCGGCATCGTGGCACCGATGCGGACCGTGATGGGGAGGGCATGAGCCCCGTACTCCCAGCGCACGACCACAGGTCCGTGATCGCCCCACACGGCCAGGTTGACCGCGTGGGAGGTCCGGTCCCGCAGTCCGGGCAGGTGTTCGCTCACCAGCGCCACCTCGTCCATTCTGCGCAGCGACTCGACACCGAGCCGCCGCATGGCGGGTCCCATGTCGTAGCGTCCGGAACTGCGGGACTGGGCGACGAGACCGACTCGGGCGAGACTGACGAGGTAGCGGTGTGCCTTGCTCGGCTGCATGCCGCTGGCCGCGGCTATCTGCGTCAGGCTCATCGGGCCGCGCCCCTCTTCGAGGGCCTGCAGCACCGTCATCGCCAGTTCGACGGACTGGATGCCCTGTCGCGCCGGTGAGGCGTCGTTGTTCTCGGGCTCGGGGGGACGCTGGGCTGTCACAGAGGCGATCATAGTGACCGGCTCGTCCGGCCACCGGGGTCCACGCGAAGGGCTCGATCCGTGCTCCGGCCACATGACGACCGCCCGGGGACGGGCGAGTCCGTGGTGAGCCCCGCGCGTGGACACCGTCCGCGAGGACGGTCAGGGCGTCAGGCGTCCACCCGCACGTCCGGTGAGGCGATGCCGCCGTGCACCGTCCTCAGCAGCTCACCGGCGAGACCGACCGCCGCGTCGGGACCGCTCGCGGTGCCGAACACGTAGAAGTCGGGGCGGACCGCGACGGCCGAGCAGCCCAGTTCGGTGAACCAGTCGCGGTAGGTGCCGTCGGTGTCGTGGACGACGGCCGCCTTCGGGTGTGCGGCGGCCCGGTCGCCCGGAACGACGACCCGGACGCCCGCCCGGGCCAGGTCGTCGAGCAGGCGGGAGGTCTCCAGGGCGCTCCGCAGGCCCTCGTCGACGAGCAGGTGGAAGCCGCCGCCCACGATCCGGTCCAGGCGGTCGCGGCGCGTACCGTCGTCCACCACGCCCTGTACCGACAGCTGTCCCCGGCCGGCGTCCGAGGTCCGTGCGAGCAGGCCGTCGTGGAGGCTCGGGAAGCGCATGGCCTCGGGTGTGCCGGATTCCGCGCGGCGGGCCAGCAGGGCCCGGTCGCGCTCGGCGGCACGCTCCGGGTCCCGCAGGGTCTGGAGGCGGCCGAGTTCGATGCCCTTCTCGGTCACCGCGCGCACATGCGGCTCACGCTCGGTCTGATAGGTGTCGAGGATGTCGTCCGGGGCGGTTCCGCGCAGGACGAGGTCCAGCTTGAACGCGAGGTTCTGCGCGTCGCGGAAGCCCGAGCACATGCCCTGCCCGAGGAACGGGGGCATCTGGTGCGCCGCGTCTCCCGCGAGCAGGACGCGGCCCCGGCGCCAGTGGTCCGCGATGAGGGACCGGAAAGTGTACGTGGCGACCCGGATGAGGTCGGCGTCGTCCGGGGTGAGATGGGACGCCACACGCTTCCACACCCGCTGCGGATCCCGTTCGGTCCCGAAGTCGTCCACCGAGTCGAGCATGAAGCTGAACCGGTGGTGCGCGGGACCGAGCGAGATGATCGAAGTGGGACTCAGCGGGTCGCCGAGCTGCAACGCGAGCGGGACCCGCGTCGGGCGGCGGAAGCGGAAGTCGCACACCATCCACGGCTCGGAGAAGCCGTAGTCGTCCAGCCCGACACCGAGCGCCGACCGCACGAAGCTGTTGCCTCCGTCGCAGCCCAGGACATAGCGCGCGCCGACCGTCCGGCGCCCTTCGGGTCCCTCCACGGTGAGCGTGACGTCGTCCGGAGTCTGTTCCAGCGCGACCACGGTGGTGGAGTGCCGTACGTCCACCTGGGGCGTCGACCGGCACACGGCGTCCAGCGCCTCTTCGAGGTCCGGCTGGTACATCATGTTCCATTCCGCCCAGCCGCTGCGTCCGGTTTCGGCGAACCGCTGCTCCCTCAGCAGGTCTCCGCGGCCGTTGCGCCACTCGTAGGTGCGCTGGACGAGCACCTTGGGCAGCAGCTCCTCCGCCACGCCAAGGCGTGCGAGCGTGCGCATGGTCTCGTCGTCGAAGCTGGCCGCCCGCGGCAGGTTGTACAGGCCCGCGTACCGCTCGAGCACCAGGACCCGGTGCCCCGCCTGTCCCAGCAGGCCGGCGACGACCATGCCCACCGGTCCGTAGCCCACCACGGCCACATCCACCGTGGTTCCGTCCGGGACCGGGCCGCCGGCGGCGTCCTCCGTACCCGTCATCGGGCACCTCCATTTTCTCGGGCTTTCCGAAGGGTTGACACCGACGGAACGTACGTTTCACTATCGGTGAAGTCAATGCACATAAGTGAAACAGGTAGAGGTTGCGATGCGGACCATCGGTCTTGAGGAACACTTCGTCACACCGGAGCTGGTGGGTCACGGCGCCTCGGCGGCCGCGATCCTCCAGCCGGAGAAGTGGCGGGAGGCGTCCCGGCGACTGCTCGACATCACCGGCGAGCGGCTGGCCGAGATGGACGCGGTGGGGCTGGACATGCAGGTGCTGTCCCTCAACTCCCCCGGCATCCAGGCCGAGACGGACGCCGCCGCCGCGGTCGCCCAGGCGACGGCCGTGAACGACCTGCTCGCCGGCGTGGTGGCGGACCACCCCGACCGCTTCGCCGGTTTCGCCGCCCTGCCGCTGCAGGACCCGAAGGCGGCCGCCGGGGAGCTGGAGCGCGCCGTCTCCGAGCTGGGCATGCGCGGCGCCCTGGTGAACGCGCACACCCAGGGCCGCTACCTCGACGACCCAGAGCTGCGCGTCGTGTGGGAGCGCGCCGCGGGCCTGGACGTCCCGCTCTACCTGCACCCCGCCAACGGCGTCGGCGTCCCGCACGTCATCGAGGGGCACCCGGAGCTGATCGGACCGATGTGGAGCTGGGGAACGGACACCGCCACCCACTTCCTGCGGTGCGTGTTCGGCGGCGTCTTCGACGACTTCCCCGACGCCAAGCTGCTGCTGGGCCACATGGGCGAGGGCCTGCCCTACGCGCTGTGGCGGATGGACTCCCGCTGGGACTACCACAACCACCACGGCGTCGAGCTGGCCCGGGGCAACCCGTCGGAGTACGTCCGCCACAACCTGTACATCACGACCAGCGGCGTCTGCTCGGCCCCTCCGCTGCTGTGCGCACTGCTCGCCCTGGGCTCGGACCACATCCTCTTCGGCACCGACTACCCCTTCGAGGAGATGGCGGCGGCCACCGAGTTCCTGAGGACGGCCCCGATCAGCGAGGCCGACCGGGCGAAGATCGCCCACGGCAACGCCGAGCGGCTGCTCGGTCTCTGATCCCCTCTCTCCCAAGCAAGGAGTCGCCGGCATGACCCGAGAGAACACGGCACGACACTGGATCGACGGTGAGTGGGTCGGTTCCGCCCGGACCTGCGACAGTGTCGACCCGGCCACGGGCGAAGTGATCGGTACGTACGCGGATGCCGACGCCGGGGTGGGGCGGAGTGCCGTCGAC
Organism: Streptomyces sp. NPDC059787; assembly: GCF_042732315.1. NCBI lineage: Bacteria > Bacillati > Actinomycetota > Actinomycetes > Kitasatosporales > Streptomycetaceae > Streptomyces > Streptomyces sp. NPDC059787. Next base: position 41,065 of record NZ_JBHWHX010000020.1, on the reverse strand, counting down.
GCGGCGGTCCGCGCCTTCAAGGAGGGCACGTGGCGGCTGGACCCGATGGCGCGGTCCACCGCTCTGAGCCACCTGGCCGACGCGTACGCGGAACGCATGGACGAGGTGATCGGCACTCTGTGCCTGGAGAACGGCAAGCTCCGGCACGAGGCGGGCTTCGAGTCGCACTTCATCCTGCGCGCGCTGCGTTTCGCGGCAGGGCTGGCCGTGCAGCCGCACGGCCGGGTCACCGACACCCAGCCGGGCCGTCAGGCCATGTCGATCCGGCAGCCTGTCGGCGTCGCCGGGATCGTGGTGCCGTGGAACTCCCCCGCCTACCTCTGCATCCGCGCGCTGGCCCCGGCCCTCGCGGCGGGCTGCACGACCGTGGTGAAGATGCCGGGGCAGGCGGCACAGACAGCCGCGCTCATGAGCGAGATCCTCGCCTCCGTCCCCGAGCTGCCGAAGGGAGTGGTGAACGTCGTCGTCGAGTCCGGCTCCGATGTCGCGCGCCTGCTGGTCGAGTCCCCCCGGGTGCCCGCCATCAGCTTCACCGGCAGCACCGCCACCGGGCGGCTCATCGCCCAGGAGGCGGCCGGCCGATTCAAGCGGGTGGGACTCGAGCTGGGCGGCAAGACTCCTCACCTGGTCTTCGCCGACGCCGACATGGAGGCCGCGCTCGCCACCGCCGTCGCGTCGTGCACCGTCTTCGCCGGACAGTTCTGCATGACGGGCAGCAGGGTCCTCGTCCAGCGGGAGATCGCCGACGGGTTCACCGCCGCCCTGGCCCAGCGCCTGGAGAGCGTACGTCCCGGCCCGGCCGCGGATCCGGCCAGCCAGATCGGCCCCCTGATCGACAAGGCGTCCGTCGCCCGGGTCGACGCCGCCGTGGAGGCGGCGATCGCGGCCGGCGCCAAGCCGATCGTCCGCGGCGGCCCGAGCACCCGCCCCGAGCTGGCGGGCGGCGCCTTCTACCACCCCACGCTCCTCGCGGTCTCCGACTCCTCGCTCCCGATCGTCCAGGAGGAGACCTTCGGCCCGGTGCAGACCGTCCAGGTCTTCGACACCGAGGAGGAGGCCGTCGCTCTGGCCAACGACACCGAGTACGGCCTGAGCGCCTGCGTCTGGTCGCGGGACGCGGACCGGCCGGTGCGCGTGGCGCGCGAGCTGGACGCGGGTCTCATCTCCATCAACAGCTGGGCGAACCTGACCATCGAGTTCGAGGAGGGCGGCTACAAGTCCAGCGGCGTGGGCCGGCTCGGGGGCCTGGCGTCCGTGGAGGACTTCCTGGAGTACAAGCAGATCACCCAGGACTACGCGCCGCGGCACCACTGACGGACGCCCCGGCGAGAACGGGACCGCGTCAGCGCGGTCTCCCGGGGGCCGGCCCGCCGGGGCGCCGACATCGTCGGTCCCGCGGGCCGCGCCGTTCCGGACGGTCCGGCGTCATTGCCCGCGCGGACCGCCCAAGGCCCTTGCTGTTATCACATATAACGCCTAGGCTCGCAGAACCCGGTGGCACCCGGATCGGGGCTTCGGTCCCACGGATTCCGGGGCAGCCGACTCCCCCGCGAGCCGCGCGTCGTCGTTCACCGTGTAGTTCCCCTCCTCCGTGCGGCACGCCGGAACCCACCCCTGGCAGGAGGCCACAGATGGCCAAGGAGCACGACCTTCTGACCTTCGAGGTCGACGGACACAAGATCACGGCGCTCACCGCCGGTCCCGCCGAACCGTCCGGCAAACCCCTGATCGCCGCTCTCCACGGCGGTACGTACACGGCGCGGTACTTCGACGTCGCGGGCGCGCCCGAGGGGTCGTTCCTCGATGTCGCCACCGCCCACGGCCACCCGGTGGTGGCCTTCGACCGCCCCGGCTACGGCGGCAGCACCCCGCTGGAGCCGGACGCCAACACGTTCACCCGGCACGCGGAGCTGCTCACCGGCGCCCTGACGCAGGCGATCACGCGCCACGCGGCCGACCGCGTCCTCCTCGTCGGGCACTCGATCGGCGGCATGATCGCCCTGATGATGGCCGCCTCAGCTCCCGGCCTCCCCCTGATCGGTGTCTCGGCGACCGGGATGGGGGCCGTCATCCCGAGCGGCGGAGCGGCCGAGGCCCTCGGTTCCCTTCCTCCGGACGAGACCGTGGACCTGCCGTACGAGGAGCGGGACAAGGTGATGTTCGGACCGGCGCACACCTACAGGGCCGAGGGGATGCGCCAGGCGCACGACTCCTACGCGCCCGTACCGGTGAGGGAGTTGGTCCAGGCTCCGGCGTGGCCGAAGGAGCATCTGCCCACCGTCGCCCCACGGGTCCGCGTCCCCGTGCACAACGCGCTCGCCGAGTTCGACGCCCTGTGGAGCAGCAGCCCGCAGGACGTGGCCCGGTTCGCCGCGATGTTCACCGCGGCCCCCTTCGTCGACGCGAGTGTCGCCCGCGGCACGGGCCACTGCATCGATCACCACACGCTCGGCCACGCGCTGCACCTGCGGCAGCTCGCGTTCGCCGAGGAGTGTGCGCACTGGGCCGCGACGCGGCAGAGAGCCGAGAACGGGAACTGATGTCCTCCGCAGACAACGAGCGCCTCCCGCGGCACGTGCAGGTCCTCATCGCCGGTGGCGGGCCGGTCGGCCTGGCGGCCGCCGTCGAGCTGGGCCGGCGCGGGGTCGACTGCCTGGTCGTCGAGCCGCGCGCCACCGTCTCCAGGGCGCGCCCCCGCTGCAAGACGCTCAACGTGCGCACGATGGAGCATCTGCGCCGCTGGGGTCTGGCCGAGCGGCTGCGGGCGCGCGCGCCGCTGTCCGTGTCCTGGTCCCAGGACGTCGTGTTCTGCACCTCGCTGACCGGCAGGGAGCTGTCCCGTTTCTCCGGCGTCCTGGGGCTCGCGCCGGAGGGTGACCGCTTCCCGGAAACCGGCCAGCAGGCACCGCAGTACGTCCTGGAGGAGGTGCTCCGCGAGGCGGTCGAGGAACTCGCCACGTGCCGGCTCGTCCTCGGCTCGAAGGTCGTCGGCGTGAGCCAGGACGACGACCTGGTGTCCGTGACCGTCGAGGAGGGCGCCGGGAACCCGGGCGTCGTCACCGCCGACTACGTGATCGGCTGCGACGGCCCGCGCAGCGTCGTTCGGGACCGGATCGGCTCCCGCTACCTGGGCGGGGAGGCCTTGCGCCCGAACTTCGGCATGGTCTTCGAGAGCCCCGGCCTGTGGGACCACGTGCGGCACGGGCCGGCCGTGCAGTACTGGGTCGTCAACCCGGCCGCCCCGGCGCTGGTCGGGCCGCTGGACCGGACGAACACCTGGTGGGCGATCGCCTTCGGTGTCGACCGGGCGACCGGGGAGCGCGAGGCACGGCACATCATCGACGCCGTGGCGGGCAGGCCGGTGCGGGCCGAGGTGCTGTCCACCGACCCGTGGACCGCCCGGATGCAGATCGTCGACCGCATGCGCCACGGCAGGGTCTTCCTCGCCGGTGACGCGGCGCACCTCAACCCGCCGTTCGGCGGCCACGGGCTCAACACCGGCATCGGCGACGCCGTCGACCTGGGCTGGAAACTCGCGGCCGTGCTCGCCGGCTGGGGCGGGACGGACGTCCTCGACAGTTACGAGAAGGAGCGCCGCCCCGTCCAGGAACGCGTCATCCACGAGGCGACCGCCAACATGCGCGTGCTCTCCACCGAGTTGCTCGCCGACGACCTCGACGCGGAGGACCGGGCGGGTGCCGAGGCCCGTCGGGCCGCGGGCGCGCGTATCCAGGAGACCAAGAAGGCGGAGTTCCACTCCCTCGACCTGGTCCTCGGACTCCGTATCGCCGCCTCACCGATCGTCCCCGCGGACCGGGACGGACGGGAGGGCGCCGGGTGGACGGGTGCCCGGCTGCCCCACGTGTTCCTCGAGGACGGCCGTTCCCTGTACGACGTGCTCGGTGACCATCTGACCCTGCTCGTCCTCGGACGCGGTGCGCCGGTGACGGCCGTCGAGGAGGCCGCACGCCTGCGGGACGTGCCGCTCACCGTGGTGCGCCTGCCGGAGTCCGTGTCCGCCGGCTACGCCGAGGTGCTGGGCGCCCGCCTCGCCCTGGTCCGCCCGGACCAGGTGGTCGGCTGGCTGGGGGACGAGGCCCCCGAGGACGCCCTCGCCCTCGTCGACACGCTGAGAGGCTGTGCGCGCCGGGGCGGGACCCCGGCACCTCACTGATCCTGACCGTCTCCGGACCACCTCTCCGGAGCCGGCCTCCGGCACGTCGACGCGGGTACCCCGCCGCCCCGTCGTCCGGCGCCCGCGCGCGCCGACCACCAGACCCCGCCCCGGCCGCGTCCTGTCCGAGGTACCTGCCTCGCGGCCGGGGCGGACCAGTGTCCGCCGCCCGGTTCTTCCCCCCGCTTCGCCCGAGCGCGGCGCACCCGCACGAAGACGACCGCACGCCCTCCGGCCGCCCCACACCCCCGCCGGTGCGGGACGGGGCACCTCCTTCCCCGCACCAGGAACACCTCTGCCGAGGAACCCCCTCTCCCGAAAGGAAGCAGCACACATGAGCGCCAACCGATGGACGAGACGACAGGTCCTGAACACCACGGCGGGTACGGCCGCGGTCGCCGGCACGTCCGCACTGATGACGCCCGGCGTCTCCGAGGCGCACGGCGGCAGGCCCGACCCGCACGGCCGGCTGCGGATCATCGCCATCGAGGAAGCCATCGTCCTGCCGGGTCTCATCACCCAGGGCACGGCACTGAACGGCGCGATCCCCTTCAAGCCCGAGGTCACCGCCGAGTGGTTCAAGCGGCTTCCGGACGTCACCGAGTACCGGCTCGCCGACATGGACGCGAACGGCGTCACCATGCAGGTGCTCTCCCTCACCCCGCCCGGGGTGCAGACGCAGCCCGACGCGGCCATCGCCGTACGCGACGCGCAGGTCGCCAACGACGCGCTGGCCGGCGTCGTCGACGCGCACCCCACCCGGTTCGGCGGGCTCGCCGCGCTGCCCCTCCAGGATCCGCAGGCGGCCGTGCGGGAGGCCCGGCGCGCCATGCACGACCTCAAGATGGCCGGGTTCCTGGTCAACGGCCACACCAACGGCCACTACCTGGACGAGCCGCAGTTCCGGCCCGTGTGGGCCGCGCTGGAGGAACTGGGCGCCGCGATCTACCTGCACCCGACGCCGGCCCCGACCGGTGAGTGGGGTCTGCTGAAGGGCCGTCCCGAGCTGGTCGGTCCCCTCTACAGCTGGGCGGCGGAGACCGGTGGGCACGCCCTGCGGGTCATCCTCGGCGGCGTCTTCGACGACTTCCCGGGCGCCAGGCTCATCGTGGGCCACATGGGCGAGTTCCTGCCGTACCAGATCCCCCGCCTCGACGTGCAGATCGAGAACATCAACACCAAGGTGCCGCTGAAGAAGAAGCCCTCCGAGTACCTCACGCAGAACATCGCCATCACCACCTCGGGCGTGATGGACGACAATATGCTCCAGGCCGCCATCAAGGCGGTGGGCATCGACAACGTGCTCTTCGCCATCGACTACCCCTTCGAGAAGAGCGAGCAGGCCGTCGGGTTCCTGCGCAGGGCGAGCCTGTCGGCCGGTCACCGCCGGAAGATCGCCAGCGGCAATGCCGAGCGCATCCTGAAGCTCTGACCGCCCTGCTGACCCCGCGCCCCGCACCCGTGCCCGTCACGGTGCGGGGCGTTGTCGGCGACGGACGGAACCCCCGGTGCGCCCTTGTCATGCACGCAGCTCCCATACCGGGGCGTAGTTATAGTTGATATCCACCACCGGACGGCCGAAGCGAGGGACACACCGTGGCGACACCCCGAGGGGCTCTCCAGCCCATCACGTCACGGTCCGTGGTGGAGCAGGCCACCGAGGAACTGCGGCGCGCGATCCTCGCCGGCGACCTGGCCCCCGGTGCGGAGTACTCGCTGCGCGAGCTGGCCGGCATGCTCGACATCAGTTTCATCCCCATCCGTGAGGCACTGCGCAGTCTGGAGAGCGAGGGCCTGGTCATCATGCGGCCCGGCCGCAGCGCCGTCATCACCCCGCTCGACCTCGACGACCTGCACGGCATCTACCGCCTCCGGCGCGCCCTGGAACCGGAGATCGCCCGGCGTTCGTGCGGTCTCCTGACGGACGAGGAGCTGGACCTGCTGGAATCCCGGGCCATCGACTTCGGCTCCCGGGAACACGGCATGGCCGACATCTACGACGACCATCACGCCTTCCACCTCGCCCTCCTGGCGCCGGCCGCGACCGCCTGGGACATCCGGGTCCTCACCACGCTCTGGCGGGCAGGGGAACGCTACATCCGCATCGGCTTCGGCCGGCTCGACCCCGATCCCACCGAACACGAGCGGCGCGGCAAGGCCCACACGGACCTCGTGGCGGCCTTCCGCACCCGCGACCCCGACGCGGTCGCCGTCGCCGTCGAGCAGCACCTCGCCCGCAACGAGAAGATCGCCTTCTCCGCCCTGTCCTGAACGCGGCCGCCCCCGGCGGTGTCCGAACCGGTCTGCCGGTCGCACACCGCCGGGGGCTTTTCCGTGCCTGTAACGGGCTCCGGGTCACTGGGCGAGGGGCGCGTCCGCCTCGGCGGGGGCACCGGCCGGCGCGGCGGCGGACGTACGGCGGCCCGACCGCAGCAGTCCGATCAGGAGCGCGCCGAGGAGCGCGGGGACGACGAAGGCGTAGAAGCCGGCCTTGGACGAGCTGATCAGCACGGTGACGGCGGCCACGTAGCTGGGGCCGACGATGGCGCCGACGCGGCCGACGCCGAGGCTGAAGCCCAGCGCGGTGCCGCGCAGCCGCGCCGGGTGGGCGTGGGCGACGTAGATGTTGACGAGCGCCTGGGTGCCGAGCGCACCGAAGCCGGCGACGGCGGAGGCGGCCAGGAGCAGGGGGCGGGGCTGCGGCGTGCTCAGGGACATCATGGCGACGGCGGCGAGGAGGAAGCTGACGATCGTGGAGACCTTCAGCAGCCCGCGGTCGGCGACCAGGGCGGCGCCGAGGGTGCCGATGACGGCACCGACGTTGAAGGCGATGGAGAACTCCAGCGAGGAGCTGAGGTCGTACCCGTTGTCGACCATCAGCGTGGGCAGCCAGGTGCTGGCGCCGTAGACGATGACGAGCCCGGAGAACGTGGCCGCCCAGAACAGCAGGGTGGAACGGCGGTACTGCGGCCCGAGCAGGCGGCGGAGCCGGTTGCCGGACTCCTCCGTCCCGGCGGCCGGGGCGGTCTCGGCCTTGGCCTCGGCCGGGTGGTCCTGGACCACGGCGGGGACCAGGCGCCACACCACGGGGATCAGGATCAGGGGGATGACGCCGAAGAGGAAGAGGGTACGGAAGTCCCACTCGGGCAGCAGGGTGCGGCCGACGACGCCGGTGACGATGCCGCCGATGGCCAGTCCCGTCGTGGCGGTGCCCACCTGGAGGGAGTGCCGGGCGGGGTCGGCGGCCTCGCTGACGTACGCGGTGACGAGGGGGATCAGGGCGCCGATGCCCATGCCGGTGAGGAAGCGGGTCGCGCCGAACAGGGCGAGGTTGCCGGCCACGGCGCTCAGCAGCATGGCCAGAGAGAGCCAGGCCAGGCTGATGGTCATGGGCAGGCGGCGGCCGTAGAGGTCACCTGCCCAGCCGGCGGCGATGGAGCCCAGGGGCATGCCGAGCGCGGTGAGACTGCCCAGCAGTCCCAGCGTCGACTTGGTGACGTCCCAGTCGGGATGGTGGAGCAGGGAGGGGCCGACCGCCCCCAGGATGAAGAGGTCGTACCCCTCGATGCACAGGATGACGAGCCCGAGGACCACCGCGGGACCGGGGCGGGCCCCGGTCGTGGGTGTGCCGGGGGTGGAATTCATGTCCGTACTCCTCATGAGGGACTGCACGAGCGGGAAGGCCACGGCGGACCGAAGAGGTCGTGGGCGCGCGATCGGGCCGATCGCGGGATGGCCCGACGACTCCCGGTCCCGCCCGGCGGAGGTGACCGACGGGCGGGGCCCGGGTGGGGGCGGTCGTCGGTGGAGAAGGAAGCGCCCCTGCCGGGGGGCACGAGGTGCCACGGCGGGGAGCGTGCCCAAGAGAGCGCGCCCGGTGGCACCGGCAGCGTGTGGCACACGGTGTGTCGCGTCGCGAGACGCGTCGCCGGGCGTCACGGACGGCATGTCCGACAGCGCATGCGCAGCGGGCGGGCAGGGTGCCCTTCCCCGCCACGGTCGCACCGCGGGGAACTGGCAGTGATGCTGGGGCTCGCAACGGGCGCATGTCAATGCCTGTGCCGTGCCGGCATCGGCGGACCGCCGCGAGGAGGGTTCCCGGATCCGACGCGGTCGTGGACGGACCGCAGCCCTCCTGCGCAGGAAGAACACCGAAGGCCCCGTGCCCTCTTGACGCTCCGCCCCACACCGTCGCATGATCAGAGTAATCATCATGATGATTCAGGGGCGAGCGGGATTCCCTCCGACTCCGTCGCGCTCACCCCAAGGACGTCATCGGACGAAGACCAAGAGGAGTGACCGTGACAAAGCTCGAGATCATCGTGGCCAGCACGCGCCCCGGCCGTGTCGGCCCAGTGATCGGAAGCTGGGTGGAGACCATCGCCGTCGAACACGGCGGCTTCCACGAGGTGGAGGTGGTCGATCTGGCCGAGGTGAACCTGCCGTTCATGAACGAGCCGCTTCACCCGCGTCTCGGCCGGTACACCCACCGGCACACCCTCGACTGGAGCGCCAAGGTCAGCGAGGCGGACGCCTTCGTGTTCGTCATGCCGGAGTACAACTACGGCTACAACGCGGAACTCAAGAACGCCATCGACTACTTGCACAACGAGTGGAAGTACAAGCCCGTCGGCCTGGTCAGCTACGGGGGCGTCTCCGCGGGCACCCGGGCAGCTCAGATGATCAAGCAGGTGGTCACGACCCTCAAGATGACCCCCCTCTTCGAAGCCGTCTCGATTCCCTTCGTCCACGAATTCGTCAAGGACGGTGAACTCACGCCGAATCAGGTCATGACCTCTTCGGCGAAGGCGATGCTCGACGAGCTCACCCGGGTGACCGCCGCGCTCCGCCCCTTGCGCGAGGCCGACGTTCGGTAGCCCTCAGGCGGACAGCTCCTGCTCGACCCAGATGGTCTTGCCGCTCGGCCCGTACCTGCTTCCCCAGCGGCGGCTGAGCTGGGCCACCAGGAACAGGCCCCGGCCTCCTTCGTCGGTGGTGCGGGCGCGGCGCAGGCGGGGCTGCGTGTTGCTGGGGTCGGTGACTTCGCAGAAGAGCACCTCGCCGCGGATCAGGCGCACACCCACCGGCCCGCCCGCGTACCGTACGGCGTTGGTGACGAGTTCACTGACGATCAGTTCGGTCACGAAGGCGTTGCCCTCACATCCCCATTCGGCGAGCTTGCCGGTCGCCGCCTCCCTGGCCGAGGCCACCGCCGCAGGGTCGGCCGGGAACTCCCAGGAAGCGACATCGGCCGCGTCGAGCGCGGAAGTACGGGCGAGCAGGAGAGCCGCGTCGTCGCGCGGCGGGGGCCCCTCGACGTCCGTCATGAGGGTCCGGGCCAGCGCGGGAAGGTCACCTCCGGAACTCTGGAGTCGCGCCAGCCGGTCCGTGAGGTCACGCGTGGCGTCGTCGATGTCGGTGCCGTACCGCTGGAGCAGGCCGTCCGTGTACAGGGCGAGGAGACTGCCCGGCGGCACGTCGACGGTCCTGGCCTCGAACGGCAGACCGCCCACGCCGAGCGGCGGCCCCGGGTGGACGGCGACCGACCGGGCGGGTCCGCCCGGCACCGCCATGATCAGCGGAGGGTGGCCTGCCGCTGCGACCGTACAGCGGCGGGTGACCGGATCGTGCACGGCCACCAGACAGGTGGCGCCGACCGCGTCGCGGTTCGCGGGATCCGTCTCGTCCGCCAGCCGGGTCACCAAGTCGTCGAGACGCGTGAGCAGTTCGTCGGGCGCCAGTTCCAGATCCGCCAGTGTCTGCACGGCGGTACGCAGTCGTCCCATCGTGGCGGTGGCGTGGAGACCGCGGCCGGTCACGTCCCCGACGACGAGGGCGGTCCGGAGGGACGGGAGTTCGATCGCGTCGAACCAGTCCCCGGCGATCTCGGCGCCGCCCGCCGCCGGCACGTAGGCGCCCGTGGTCTCCATGACCCGGGTGGACGTGGTCGCCTGGGGCAGCAGACGTCTCTGGAGGGTGACGGCGGCGCGGTGTTCCCGGGTGTAGCGACGGCAGTTGTCCACGCTGAGAGCCGCGTGCGCGGCGACCTCGGTCAGCAGGGCCGCGTCCTCGTCGTCGAAGGGGTCGGGCCGGTCCGCGCGCCAGACAGCCACGTCGCCCAGCACCAGGCCGCGCGCGAAGAGCGGGGCGACGGCCATGGAGTGACCGTCTTCGGGTGCCGCGAGCCGTACGCGAGCCGGATCGGCCAGGCCCCGTTCCAGGGCGGCCCTGTCGACCACGATCGTGCGGCCTTCCTGGAGGTTCCGCACCATCGGCAGGTCCGGGAGGGGCGGAACGGCACCGCCGGGCTGGAGGAGTTCCCCCGGCCATGAGCCGTCCGCGGAACACACCGCCGCCCTGCGCAGGTGGAGGTCCCCTCCGCCGAAGGTCTTCGGCGGCTCGTCCCCCGTGAGGACGGCGTCGGCGAGATCGACCCACGCGTAGTCGGCGAAGTCGAGAACCAGCATGTCGACGATCTCCTGCGCCGTCCTCCTGACGTCGAGCGTGCCCCCGATCTCAGCCGACGCCCGATGGCGCAGCTCGCGCCGGCGAGCCGCTCGCCAGTGTTCCGTGGCATCGGTGAGCAGGACCGCGACGCCCGTGGGCCGGCCGTTCCCGTCTTCCGTCCGTACGGCCGACACGGACCAGGACCAGTCCCCGTACGTCGGCTGTGCCGACCTCACCCGCTGGTCGCGCCCGGCGAAGGCCTCACCGGATTCCAGGACACCGCGCAAGGCCGCTTCCGCGACGGCGGCATCGGACGGGCGCATCACGTCGGAGAGCCGGCTCCCCACGGGAAGCGGCGGCCCGGGGAACCTGCCGTACACGATGTTGGTCCGCACGACGGCCAGCTCCGTGTCCCGCAGGACGAACCCGATCCGGTCCTGGGAGAGCAGCGCCCGTGACAGGGCCTCCGCCCGCTCGGTCTCGGACGCCCGGTCGGCGGTGACGGCGAGGATCAGCATCTGCGTGCTCTCCCGCAGCCGCTCGACGCGGTAACAAACGGTGACGGGCCGCCCGGAGCGGCGCAGCAGCGTGACCGTGCCGCTGTCCGGCACGGTGCCCGCGGCAGCGGGGCCGGGCCCGGCCAGCAATCGCAGGACGGAACGGCCCAGTACGTCCGAAGCAGGCCGCTCGAGGAGGTCTTCCGCAGCACGGGACCACCCGGTCACGACACCGCGACGATCGACCAATGCGGCCGCCGCATCGGCCAGTGGACCGCCGCTGTCCGCGTTGCTCACCCTCATGGCGTCGGCACCGCCTCTCCTACCGGGCCGGTGATCCCATCATGTCCCGACGGCGGATCCCACGCCTTCCAGCGGCTGCTTCCCGTCGGCGTCTGACGGCCGGTCACCGGGGGAAGCCGGAGGGTTGCTGTTATCACATATAGCGGCTACGGTCGGTCCGTCCCGATGCCACCCGGGCGACCCGGCCGAGGCTGCCGGGACCGCACCCGACAGCGCTGCTGCCGGACTGTCCGCCCGTGTCGCGAAACCGGCTCCGCGCGGCCGACAGTCGCGGGCCCCGCCCCACCGTGGACCGGCCGACACCCTCGCCACCCCCGCCCCCGCCCCCGCCCCCGCCCCCGGGCATGGACGCTCTCCGCCTTCCGCACCCACCCGACAGAAAGGCACAACGATGTGCATCAGCCACCGGAACCGACGTGACTTCCTCAAGACGGCCGCGGCAGCCGGCATCGCCGTCGCCGGTACGCAGGCGCTGGCGGTGCCCGGCACCGCCCACGCCCGGGAACACACCGCCGGCTTCGGCGACAAGGTCGCGTTGACCGATGTCCGGGTCTTCGACGGCAGTGGACTGACCGCACCGCGCACCGTGGTCATCGAGAACGGGCGGATCGGTGTCAGCGCCTTCGGCGCGCGCAGCATCGACGGCGAGGGTGCCGTCCTGCTTCCCGGGCTGATCGACGCCCACATCCACCTGCGAGACGTGAGCACCCTGCGGCAGCTGGCCGGTTCCGGCGTGACGACCGGCCTGGACATGGCCTGCTTCCCGCCCTCGGTCGCCGACTCGCTGCGCGGGCTGCCCGGCCTGACCGACATCCGCAGCGCGGGCACTCCGGCGGTGGCGCCCGGAAGCCCCCAGAGCCACCTGCCGACCTTCCCGGCGGACGCGGTCCTGACCGGGCCGGACCAGGCCTCCCGGTTCGTACGCGCCCGGATCGCCGAAGGGTCCGACTACATCAAGGTCATCATCGATGAACCGGGCCCGGCACCGGAGACCGTCAAGGCCGTGACGACGGCGGCGCACTCATTCGGCAAGCTCGTCATGGCCCACGCGACCACCACGGCCGGCGTGGAGCGGGCGCTGGACGCGGGCGTCGACATGATCCACCACGTACCTCTCGGCAGCCCCCTGCCCACCGGGGTGGCGGAACGGTACACCGCCACCGGCACCGTCGCCGTGCCCACCCTGACCATGATGGAGGGCTTCGCCGGTCTCGGCATACCCGGCATGGACTACGCGGCCGCCGAGGGCAGCGTCGCCGCGCTGCGCCGGGCCGGCGCCCGGATCCTGGCGGGCACGGACGCCAACAGCACTCCGGGGATCCCGGTGCAGCCGCCGTTCGGTACCAGCCTCCACCACGAACTGGAGCTGCTGGTCCGCTCGGGCCTCACCGCCCGGGAGGCGCTGCGGGCCGCGACCGACCTGCCCGCCCGGTCCTTCGGGCTGCGGGACCGCGGTGTCATCCGCCCCGGATACCGCGCCGACCTCCTCCTGGTCGACGGCGACCCGCTCGCCGACATCACCGCCACCCGCGCCGTCCGGCGCGTCTGGGTCGGCGGTGTGGAGCACTCCCCCACCCCCTGACCGGGCTCCCCGTACCACCGCGACCGGCGTGCGTCTCCCGGCCGGACAGCCGGCCGGGAGACGGTGACCGGGGCGCGGCGCAGCACAGGACACCCAGGGGGCGGCCGTGGAAGGCCGAGCCGGCACACCGTCGCCGCCGGGCACAGCAAGGGTCACCGAGCGCCTGCGGGCGCTCCCCGTTCCTCCACCGAAGAAGTGGCGCCATGACTTTCCCAGCTCCGACCGAATCCGTGCGCCGGCCGAGAGGGGTTCCCGCCCTGCTCGCGGCCCTCGGACTGACGATGACCGCGGCCGTCGGCTGCTCGGCATCCACAGGGACCGAGGAGGTGGACGACAGCACCGTACGGGTGGTGCTCGTCGACGCGGCACCGCCGAGCCTGCCCCTGCTCGCGGAGAAGAACGGCGACTTCACCGCCCAGGGCCTCGACGTGTCGATCTCCTCGCTGCCGAGTACGCACATCACGTCCTTCGCCTCCTCTCTCGGCGGGGAGTACGACATCGCCTGGGGTACCCCCGCCGACGTCATCGCGGCGGCCTCGCAGGGTCAGGACATCACGGTGATCGCCGGAGCGTACGTCGACAGCGACGAGCGCCCGCAGGCCCAGATGTACGCCGCCGAGTCGGGCACGGTCGACTCGGCGACGGACCTCAGCGGCAAGCGGCTGGCGGTGCCGTCCCTGTCCGGCACTCTTTTCCTGGCGGTGCTGACATCGCTGAACAGGGCGGGCGTGGACATCGACGGCGTCCGGCTGGTCGAGGTGCCCTTCTCCGACATGCTCCGCACACTCGACGCCGGCCGGGTCGACGCCATCGCGACGGTCCAGCCGTACATGAACGCGGTCGAGGCCGCCGGGCACCGTCCGCTCGGCGACCCCTTCCTGTCGGTCGACTCCCCCGCCGTCGCCGGAATGTGGATCGCGGACCGCGCATGGGCGGAGAAGAACCCCGGAACGATCTCCTCCTTCGTCGCGGCCCTCGACTCCGCCGACTGGTGGGCCTCGTCCCACGAGCGGGAGGCACGGGCCTTCCTGTCGTCCGCGCTGGGGACACCGCGCCAGGTGGCGGCGACGGCTCCGCTGCCCGACTGGGACAGCTCGATCTCGCCGGAGGCACTGACGCCGTGGATAGAGGCCGTCGCCTCCTCGGGACAGGTCCACGGCACCTTGCCGAAGGCCGAGGAACTCGTGTCGGTGTCCGAGGAGGACTGACCGCGTGCCGTACGGGGGGGCCGCCGCCGAACCGTCGGCCCCCGTACGGCGGTTCACTCGGTGAGGTCGAGTGCGGCGCCGACGATGCTGTCGGCGTCGATCCCGTGGTGGCGGTAGACCTCGTCCAGGGAGCCGGACTGCCCGAAGCGGGTGACGCCCAGCCGGCTGATCGGCACCCCGTGGATGTTGGCCAGGAAGGCCAGTGTGTGCGGGTGGCCGTCCAGGACGGTGACCATCGGGGTGGCCCGTTCCGCGGGGAAGACCTGGTCCAGGATCCAGTCGGGCGCCTCGCCGTGCCCGACGCGGGCGTCGAGGGCCTTGTAGAGCAGTCCCGGGCTGGTCACGCACACGACGTCGGCCGGGATGCCGAGGTGCTGGAGGCGGTCCGCCGCGGCCAGGGCCTCGGTCATCATGGCGCCCATGGCCGCGATGGTGACCTTCGCCCCGTCCTGCCGGCGCAGCGGATACGCACCGGCCACGACCTGGCGGCGGCGGCGTTCCCGGGCCGCCGGGTCGGTGGGGACCCGGGCGAGGGTCTGGTCGACGGGGCGGGTGGACAGCCTCAGGTAGGCGGAGCCGCCGTCCGGTCTGCCGAGGCGGGACAGGGCGGCCAGCAGCGTCCACTCGGTGTCGAGGGCGAACGCGGGCTCCCAGGTCGTGCAGCCGGGCTGCTCGATACCGAGGGACGGCGTGGTGATGGACTGGTGGGCGCCACCCTCGGGCGCCAGGGTGACGCCGGACGGGGTGCCGACCAGGATCGACTGACCGCCGGCGTAGATGCCGTAGGACCAGGGTTCCAGGGCGCGGTTCACGAAGGGGTCGTACATCACGCCGACGGGCAGCAGCGGCTCGCCCCAGCGGCTCCAGGTCGCGCCCAGCTCCCCGAGGAGGCCGACCAGGTTGGTCTCGGCGATGCCCAGTTCGATGTGCTGTCCGGTCGGCCGCTCCCGCCAGTGCAGGATGGTCTCCGCGTCGTCGGCGAACCAGTCCACGCGCTCGGTGGGCGACCAGACGCCGACCTTGTTGACCCAGCCGCCCAGGTTGGTCGAGGAGCTGACGTCGGGGCTGACCGTGACCACCCGTCGGGCCGCCTCGGGTGCGCTGCGGGTCAGGTCGAGCAGCGTACGGCCGAGGGCCGCCTGGGTGGTCGCGACGCCCGTAGGGGTGCGGCCGATGTCGGTGGGGACCGCCGGGGGCGCCGTCCCGGTGATGACGTCCCGGCGCAGCCGCGCCCCGGTCTCGGCGCACAGACGGGCCGCCGCCGAGTCCGCGGGGAAGCCCTCCCAGGGGTCGTCAAGGTCGGCGCCCACCTCTCCGGCCAGCTGCCGCATCTGGTCCTCCGTCAGCAGGGAGGAGTGGTTCTGCGGGTGGCCCTGGGTGGGCAGACCGTGGCCCTTGACGGTGTACGCGAAGATCACCGTGGGCCGGTGGTCGTCCACCTCGGACAGCGCGGCGTCGAGGGCGGACAGGTCGTGGCCGCCCAGGTTGCGGACCGCCTCCATCAGGGTCGCATCGTCCGTCTCCGCCAGCAGCCCGGTGATCGCCGGGGCTTCCGGTCCGGTGCCGGGCAGCCGGTCACGCAGCTCGTCGGCCGAGCAGCGCAGCAGGCGCTGGTACTCGGGGTTGGACATGTCGTCGAGGCGGACGCGCAGAGCGTGTCCGCCGGGGCGCGCGAACAGCTTCTCCAGGAGGGTGCCGTACTTGAGGGTGAGCACCTGCCATCCGGCCGCGGCGAACATGCCGTGCAGGCGGCCGGCGGCGATGTTCGGCACGACGCGGTCCAGGGACTGCCGGTTCAGGTCGACGATCCAGACCAGTTCGCCGAGTTCGGCGACCTGGGGGTCCATCAGGGCCTCCCACACCGCGCCCTCGTCCAGCTCGGCGTCACCGACCAGCGCGTACTGACGGCCCTTGAAGCCCTCGTCGGCGCTCTTGTCGGCGTAACGGCGGGCCAGGGCGCCCCAGATCGTAGCCGTGGCCCCGATGCCGACCGACCCGGTGGAGTAGTCGACGGTGTCGGGGTCCTTGGACCGGCTCGGGTAGCTCTGGAGGCCACCGAAGGCGCGCAGCGTGGGCAGATAGGAGGCGTCCAGTTCACCGAGCAGGTGGTTGACGGCGTGCAGGACCGGCGAGGCGTGCGGCTTGACCGAGACCCGGTCCTCGGGGCGCAGATGACGGAACCACAGGGTCGTCATGATCGACACCATCGAGGCGCACGAGGCCTGGTGACCGCCGACCTTGAGGCCCGACGGGTTGGGGCGCACCCGGTTGGCGTGGTGCACGATCGCACTGGACAGCCACAGCACGCGGTCCTCGATCTCGTGCAGCACGTCGAGGGCGGCGGCCGGGGCCCGCCGGGGGGCGGCTGGTGCGGTGGTCATGACGGAACGGTCTCCTCGCGCTCGGCACACCCGGCGCGCGGACCCGCGGCCGGCTGTGACTTGGGACGAACCACGGCGGCGTGAAGAGCGCGCCGGGGGGGCGCCCCGGCGCACATCGGGCCGGCTCACGACCGGATCACGGTCGGCGGCGTGCTGCCAGGGGCGGATCCTGCGGACGAGGAGACCACCCGTTCAGGACGGTGCACAAGAACCCGCGAGGAAATGACGCAGAATGCCCAATCACCCGCCCTCTCAACCCCGGAAGGTGCGCACCGTGCCCAACTCCGAGCGGATCCACCCCACCGACGCACGCCTGCTCCTGGCGCTCGCCGCCCATCCCCGGGCCACCACGGTGGCACTCGCAGAGGCGAGCGGGCTGAGCCGCAACACCGTCCAGGCACGCCTGACGGCGCTGGACCGCACCGGCGCCGTGGGTTCCTTCGAGCGCCGCGTCGACCCCGCGGCGCTCGGTTATCCACTCGGCGCGTTCGTGACCACCCAGGTCGCCCAACGCAGGCTGGACGAGGTCGCGCACGCGCTCGCGGCGATTCCCGAGGTCCTCGAGGTGTACGGGCTGACCGGCGACACCGACCTGCTGGTCCATGTGGTCGCGACCGGCGCCGAGGACCTGTACCGCGTGGCCGGCCGCATCCTCGGCATCCCCGGGGTGGAGCGCACCAGTACGGCACTCGTCATGCGCCGGCTGGTCCCCTACCGGCTCGCCCCGCTGCTGCACCGAGCCGCCGCCGGCTGATCACGGGCCACCGGACGGCCCGGCCGCCGCGGATCCGGGGCCCCGGCACGGACGCCCGAACCCGCCGGCCACTCGACCGGAAATCCGTCGACCCCGACTCCTTGCTGTTATCACATATAGCGTCTTACTGTATGACCAGCACCCGGCCGATGGCCCCGTCCCGTGGACGTCCACAGCTCCGACGGCTGCACCGACGCCACCCCAGCCGACGGATCCGACAGGATTCCGCGGCCACCTTGCCCGCTGTCCGCCCTCAGGGGTACGGCAAGACACTGCCCGGCCCGGACGACCGGCCGGGGGCCACCCCCTCCCAGGAACACAGGAGCAGTTCCGTGCGTATCGCCAACCTCTCCGGCCGTCTGGTCCTCGTCGTCGACGGTCTCGCCGTCGACGTCGAGGAGGCCAGCGGTGGCCGCTTCACCGCGGACCCGCAGGCCGTATACGAGCGGTGGAAGGAATTCCGTCAGTGGGCCGCGCAGACCCGTATGCCCGAAGGAATCCCCTTCGATCCCGCCGCTCTGGGCGCTCCCGCGCCCGCCCCGCGGCAGATCGTCGCCGCCGGCCTGAACTACCGCGACCACGCGGCCGAGTCCGGGTTCGCCCTGCCCGAGACGATGCCGCCGGTCTTCACCAAGTTCGCCACCAGCATCACCGGCCCCGTCACCGAGGTCACCCTGCCGCCCGGCGGCCACACCGACTGGGAGATCGAACTCGTCGCCGTCATCGGCACCCGCGCCCACCGGGTCCCCGCGAAGTCGGCCTGGGACCATGTCGCCGGACTGACCGTGGGCCAGGACATCTCCGAGCGCATCACGCAACTGGAGGGTCCCGCACCGCAGTTCAGCCTCGGCAAGTCCTTCCCGGGCTTCGCCCCCATCGGGCCGTGGCTGGTCACCCCGGACGTGTTCGACGACCCCGACGACCTGGGGCTGCGCTGCACCGTGAACGGCGAGGAGGTCCAGAAGAGCCGCACCGGCGACCTGATCTTCTCCGTACCCGAGCTGATCGCCCGTCTGTCCTCGGTGATCCCCCTGCTGCCCGGCGACGTCGTCTTCACCGGAACCCCGGCCGGTGTCGGTCTGGGCCGTGACCCGCAGCGCTGGCTCGCCCCCGGTGACGAGTTGGTCAGCGCCATCGAGGGCATCGGCGAACTGCGCCAGACCTTCGTCGCACGGACCTGACCCCTGACGGCCACGCTCCCGCGAGGCCGTCCGCACATCCCGCACGCGACCCGAACCCGGCGTGCGGGCGCACCACCGGCCTGCCGACCGGCCGGTGACAGCCCATCGCGGGTGGACGCCCGCAGACCCGATCGAGGAGGACCGAATGTCCGCCACACCGAAGTTCGCCCACGTCGTGTTCCAGACCAGCAACCCCGACGGCATGCGGGACTGGTACTGCGCCGTTCTCGACGGACACGTGGTGTTCCAGAACGAAGGCCTGTGCTTCATCACCTATGACGAGGAGCACCACCGCGTCGCCCTGCTCACGCCGCCGGTCGCCCTGGACCGCAGGACACCCACGACGGCCGCGGCCCACCACGTGGCGTACACCTTCGACCACCTCGACGACCTCCTCGCCCGCTACGAGCTGCTGCGCGACAAGGGCATCGCCCCGGCGGTGTGCATCGCCCACGGCGTCACCACGTCCCTGTACTACCAGGACCCGGACGGCAGCTTCGTCGAGATGCAGATCGACGTCTTCGCCGACCCCGACGAGGCGACCGCCTACATGAGGGGACCGGAGTACAGCGCCGACGCCGTCGGCCCCGCCTTCGACCCCGAGGCCATGCTCGTCGCCCGCCGTTCCGGAGCTGCCGTCGAGGACCTGATCCACCGGTCCTGGGCCCTGAAGGCCGGCCTGCCCGACCCGATGCTCGTCCTCACCGGGGCCGTCTGAGCACCGAGCGGGGCCCGTACACACCACCGGGGGTGCCGGGACGTCACCGGCACCCCGTCGGCGCGCCGCCGCCCGGCGGTCCGAGGCCGGTCGCCCCGCCCGGCCGCGCGCCCGTATCCACCGTCTGGAGGACCCCCTGAGCGCGTCCAGTGACCACGCCGACTGTTTCATGTGCGGCCTGGAACAGAACGAAGACTCCGCCGTCGTTTTCCGTGACCCCCTGTGGTCGGGGGAAGTGGTGCCCGGCTACGACGTACCCGGCTGGTTCGTCCTGCGGGCCCGTCGGCACGCCGAGCGCATCACCGGGCTCGACGAGGCCGAGCTGGCCTCGTTCGCCCGCCGCACACGTGACCTGGTCGCGGCGGTGACCGAGGTGACCGGCGCGCCCGCGACGTATCTGATGGTCTTCGGGGAGAACCATCCGCACTTCCACGTGCTCGTCACGGCTCGTGGTGAACACGTTCCCGCGGACCGGCGCAACGGGAACATCCTCCGGCTCCGGACCGAGCACGCCGACCCGGAGGCCGCCGCCCGTCTGGTGCCGGCGGTGCGCCGCGCCTACAAGCGCCTTGCCGGCGAGGGCGCGTACCCGCAGTCGGCCTGAGCACCGAAGAGCGAGCGGGTCCCGACCGTCAGAGGGCCGGGACCTGTTCCGTGCCCGCGCACCGGATGGGACGCAGGACGTGGGTGCCCGGAGCCCCTCGCCGCCGCCGTGCCCTCCACGGTGCGCGCGGTTCCGTCAGCCCTCGTCCGTCGAAGACGCGGACGTGCGGCAGGACCGTCCCGGCCGGGCCGAGGACGACGGGTCCGGTTCGGGTCACCGGGGAGCTTCCGTACGTGTACGAGTGCGGACCGGGTGGTGTGTCCGTCCGGCGACGGCCGATGGTGAGGCGGCGGCTCATGGCCGCCCCGGCCGCGAGGCAGGGCAGCCTCGGACAGGTCGCGGCCGGGGCGGGGCCCGGGCGGTTCCGAAGACGCGCCGGCCGGTTCCGCCGGCCCGGTTGCTGTCCGGGATCACGGGCCGGCGGAAGTCGGGCTCATCCCGGCAGGGCGTCCTGGGGAACGTGCACCGGTGCCGCGGTGGCGGTGGCTACCTGCTCCGGGGTGACGCCGGGGGCCGTCTCCACCAGGACGATTCCGCCGTCGGTGACGTCGAGGACGGCGAGGTCGGTGATGATCCGGTGGACACAGGCGCGCCCGGTCAGCGGGAGGGTGCACGCGGGAACGATCTTCGGGCTGCCGTCCTTCGCGGTGTGTTCCATGAGGACGATGACGCGGCGGGCGCCGTGGACGAGGTCCATGGCACCGCCCATGCCCTTGACCATCCTGCCGGGGATCATCCAGTTGGCGAGGTCGCCGT
Organism: Streptomyces sp. NPDC059787; assembly: GCF_042732315.1. Classification (NCBI taxonomy): domain Bacteria; kingdom Bacillati; phylum Actinomycetota; class Actinomycetes; order Kitasatosporales; family Streptomycetaceae; genus Streptomyces; species Streptomyces sp. NPDC059787. The sequence continues at coordinate 20,460 of NZ_JBHWHX010000020.1, read as the reverse complement.
TGGCGGAGACCTGCATGGCGCCGAGCACGGCGGTGTCGATGTGACCGCCGCGGATCATGCCGAAGGACAGCGCGGAGTCGAAGAACGCGGCGCCGGGCAGGACGGTGACGGTCTCCTTGCCGGCGTTGATCAGGTCCGGGTCGACGGCGTCGTCGGAGGGGTAGGGGCCGGTGCCCAGGATGCCGTTCTCCGACTGGAGCACCACGTGCACGCCCTCCGGCACATGGCCGGGGATGAGGGTGGGCAGTCCGATGCCGAGGTTGACGTAGTCGCCGTCGTTGAGTTCGGCTGCCGCGCGGGCGGCCATCTCGTTGCGGGTCCAGGCCATCAGGCGGCCACCGTTCCTCGTGCCGCAGGCGCGGAGATCGTGCGCCGTTCGATCTGCTTGTCGGCCGCCTCTCGCGGGGTCAGGGCGACGACGCGCTGGACGAACACACCAGGCAGGTGGATCTCGTCCGGACCCAGCACGCCCGGCTCGACCAGTTCCTCGACCTCGGCGACGGTCACGCGGCCCGCCATGGCGGCCAGGGGGTTGAGGTTGCGGGCGGACTTGTCGAAGACGAGGTTGCCGTGCCGGTCCCCGCGCGCCGCCCGCACCAGTGCGAAGTCGCAGGTGATGGCCTCCTCCAGCACGTACTCGCCGTCGCCGAAGGTGCGGGTCTCCTTCGCCGGGGAGGCGATGGCGACGGAGCCGTCGGCGTGATGGCGCCAAGGGATGCCGCCGTCGGCGAGCGGGGTGCCGACACCGGCGGGGGTGTAGAAGGCGGGGATGCCGCAGCCGCCTGCGCGCAGGCGTTCGGCGAGGGTGCCCTGGGGAACGAGTTCGACCTCCAGCTCGCCGGACAGGTACTGACGGGCGAACTCCTTGTTCTCGCCGACGTAGGAGCCGGTGACGCGGGCGATGCGGCCGGCGCCGAGCAGGATGCCCAGACCGTGGTCGTCGGTCCCGCAGTTGTTGGATACCACCCGCAGCGAGCCCGCGCCCTGTACGTACAGGGCCTGGATGAGGGTGCTCGGTATGCCGCACAGACCGAAGCCGCCGACGGCGAGTGAGGTGCCTTCACCGATGTCGGCCACGGCGTCGGCCGCGGAGAGGGATGTCTTGTCCATGAACGTCCTTCGGAAATCTCGCAGGGGGCGGGCACTTCGCAGGGTGACGCCGATCGGCGTCCGGGCCGTGCGGCAGCGGCGGCAGGGCCCGGACGCCGGGCGGTGCGCCCGGCTCGTGGCGGACCGGGTTCGGCGGCGGACGGACTGTGCGGTGGTCCGTCCGCCGCGGTCGGGAGGCGCGTTCGTGCCCCTGGTGCGGAACGCGGGTGCCTACTGTTCGGCGACGGCCGTCAGCGGCCCGGGCGCCGGGGTGCGGTCGGCGGTGGCGGCGGGCCGCCGCAGCTGCTCGCGCAGCTGGCCGACCAGTTCCCGCAGGCCCGGTCCGTCGATGGCGGCGCCGAACAGGTAGAAGTCGGGCCGGACCACGGCGGCGACGTGTCCGTGCTCGCGCATGTGGGGCAGGTAGCCGCCGGGCGCGTCGAGGTAGCCGTCCGGCGGGGCGTTGTCCTCGTACAGCGGGACGAGGGTGGCGCCGATGCCGGCGAGGAAGTCGCGGTCCGTGGCGTCGAGCGACTCCCACGGGTCCGTGCCGTCGGTCAGGACCGTGAAGCCGCCGCCGGTGAGGTCGTCCAACAGGGCGGTGCGGCCCTGATGGGTGACCTCGTACTGCGGGGTGAGGTGACCGGTGTCCGGGGCCCGACCGCCGTCGGGACCACGCTGGAGGACGCCGTCGCCCAGGACGGGGGGCGGGGTGGGCGGCAGCGCGTGCCGCGGGTCCGCACCGGTGGCGATCATGCGGGCGTCCCTGGACTTCGCCTCCTCGGGGTCGAGGACGCAGATCACCTGCCCCAGGGCCAGGGACATGCCGATGGCGTGCTGGACGTGCTCGCTGCGTTCGGAGGTGTAGGTGTCCAGCAGCGCGGGGTCGGCCCTGCCGTCGAGGACGAGGTCCAGTTTCCAGGCCAGGTTGACGGCGTCGCGCAGTCCGGAGCACATGCCCTGTCCGGCGAACGGCGGCATCTGGTGGGCGGCGTCACCGGCGAGGACGAGCCGGCCCTCGCGCCAGCGGTCCACCCAGCGGGCCTGGAAGGTGTAGACGACGTGCCGCTCGATCGTGGTGTTCTCCGGCGTACGGCCCCACGGCTCCAGCAGGCGCCAGGCCGTCTCCAGGGTGCTCAGCTCCTCGACGCTCTCGTGCGGCAGCCGCAGGAACTCCCAGCGGCGCCGGCCGGGGCCGCCGGAGACGATCGTCGTGGGCCGTTCCGGGTCGCACAGCTGCCAGTTCATCGGGGACCACTCGGCCTGCTCGTGCGGCCGGGTGTCGACGATCAGCCAGTCGTGGAAGAAGCCGAGGTCGGTGACGGAGGTGGCCATGCCGGAGCGGACGAAGCTGTTCGCCCCGTCGGCACCGATGACGTAGCGGGCCCGGACCTCACCGGCACCGTCGGTGCCGTTTGTGGTCAACCGGACTGTCTCGTCGCCGAGTTGCAGATCGGTGACCTCACAGCCACGGCGCACGGTGACCGTCGGCCGGCTCTCGGCGGCCTTGGCGAGGACGGCCTCCAGCCGCGGCTGGCAGAAGAAGCTGGCGGTGGGCCAGCCCGAGGGGCCGTCGCCGGACCAGTCGATGCGCACCAGCGGCTCGCCGGCGGCGTTGCGCCACTCGTAGTGGTCGGGCACCGGGTCGGTGACCGCGCGTACCTCCTCCGCCACGCCGGCGGCCTGGAAGATGCGGCCGATCTCGTGGTCGAAGTGCACGGCGCGGGGCAGGTCGTAGGGGCTGGGCCAGCGCTCCAGCGCGATGACGTCGTGGCCGGCCCGTCCCAGCAGCAGGGACAGCATCTGGCCGACGGGTCCGAAGCCGACGATCGCGACGTCGTACACCTTCGAAGAGCTTCTGCTCACGGCTCTACCTCGGCTCACTGTGCGTACCGGTCATCAGGGCGGCGAGATCCTCGGGAGCGAGGAAGGAGGGCGGGGGCGGGGGTCCCCAGTCGAACAGCCCCTTGGCGCCCTCCAGGACCTCCGGCGTCCAGAGCTGGTCGTCGACGATGCAGTCCATGTCGGAGTAGTACTCGCTGAAGTTGCCGGCCGGGTCCTTGAGGTACCAGAAGAAGTTCGAGCCCGCGTGGTGCCGTCCGAGGCCCCAGATGTGCCGCTCGGGGTGGTCCTGGAGCATCGCGGCCGCGCCGCGGCCGACCTCGTCGATGTCGTCGACCTGCCAGGAGGAGTGGTGCAGGAAGGCGACCGGCGCGGCCAGGACCAGGATGTTGTGATGGTCGGTGGAGCAGCGCAGGAACGCCCCGTGTCCCTTGATGTAGTCGGAGGCCTTGAAACCGAGGCCGTCGCGGAAGAACGCGGTCGTGGTGTCGAAGTCGGTGGTGCCGACGACGGCGTGGCCGAGCTTGCGCGGACGGACGCGGTCGGTGCGCAGGACTCCGGCCGCGCGGGCACCGGTGCGGTCGGGGCGGCCGGGACCGTTGTAGACGGTGGCCGCGACCGGGTCCTGGACCAGGCGGGGGGTGACCTCCAGGACGGCGCGTACGGCGGTGGCCTCGTCGTAAGCGGTGAGCGTCCCGGCGTCGACGACGGCCTCGGTGCCGAGCCGCTTCAGCCGGGAGGCGGCCGCCGCCAGATCATCAGGTGTGTCGACGCCGACGCGTACCTCCACCAGGCGGCGGGCCGGGGTCTGGACGATGCGGAGCTGACGTCCGCCGTCCCGGGTGGTGAACCAGCCGTCGCCGTCGGGGGTGAGACCGAAGTCGGTGTAGTAGGCGGCGGTCTCGGCGACATCGGGGACCCCCATGGTGATGGAGGTCAGACGGTGCAGTGCCATGAAGGACTCCCTTGTCCGTCGGGGCCGTCTGAGCCCGGGCTCAGGCGACGAAGGTCTGGCGCAGCTCGCCGATGCCCTCGACGGTGCTGACGAGTTCGTCACCGGCGGCGAGGAAGCGCTGTGGGTCACGGCCGAGGCCGACGCCGGCCGGGGTGCCGGTGAAGACGACGTCCCCGGGCAGCAGGGGCAGCACGGCGGACAGCCCTGCGATCAGCGCCGGCACGGAGAGGATCAGATCGCGGGTGCGGCCCTTCTGGACCTCCTCGCCGTTGATCGCGCAGCGCAGTTCGAGGTCGTCGGGGTTCTCGAACTCGTCCGGCGTGACCAGCCAAGGACCGATGGGGGCGAAGCCGGGGTAGGACTTGCCCAGGCTGAACTGCGGTGCGGGGCCGGCCAGTTGCACCACGCGCTCGGAGATGTCCTGTCCGACGGCCAGACCGGCGACGTGGCTCCAGGCGTCGGCCTCGGACACGCCTTCGGCGCGACGGCCGATGACGGCGACCAGCTCGACCTCCCAGTCGGTGTGGCCGTCCGCCGGCAGCTTCACCTCGGTGACCGGGCCGCTGATGCTGGTGACGAACTTGGTGAACACCGGCGGCAGCCCCTCGGGCGCCGCGAATCCGGACTCCGAGGCGTGATCACGGTAGTTGAGACCGATCGCAAGGGTCTGCCTCGGGGCCGGGGCCGGGGAACCCAGGTCGGCCGGCTCGAACCTCGAACCCGCGGACAGGTCGGCGACGGCGGCCCAGGCACGGAACTCCTCCCACCGCTCGTAGACGGCCTGCGGATCCGCGGCGAAGCGGCCACCACTGGCCTTTTCGACGTCTACAGCACGACCGTCGACAATGAGGGCCAGACGGCCGGAGAGGTTGGCTATGCGCATGATGTGTCTCCCGGACTGGGGAAGGAGGCGGAACGCCCGAAGCCGCGTCGGCGTGGGCGGCCGCTCGACTACCGAAGGACGCGCAGATGGGACCCGCCGGCGACAACGGACCCTTGCTCCCCCATCGGTAATTCAGCATGATGATTACCCTGATGTTGCGCTCCGGTGAACCGCAGCGTCAAGGGATCTCGGCAAAATGAACATGATGAATATGACGACTCGAGGAGACGATGTGGGTTCCACCCCCGACCACGCTGCACGGCGCGGCGCCCCGGACACGGCTCCGTCCGGCGGCCACAGTGGCGCCGACCTGCGCCGCGGCGGGCCGGCGGCCGGGGGGCCGCCTTCGGCTCGGCGCGGCCGGGGACCGGACGTACCACCTCGGCAGACACCGTCGGGACGTGCCGAGCACGCCGCGGACAGGGTCGCGGAGCTGATCGAGAGCGTGCCGCCCGGCTCCCGGCTGGGCACCAAGGAGGAACTTCGGACACTGTGCGAAGTGTCCGTGGGAACGTTCAACGAGGCGCTGCGGCTCCTTCAGGCACGGGGCCTGGTCACCGTCAAGCCCGGCCCGGGCGGCGGACTGTTCAGTGCCGAACAGTCCCCGATGGTCCGCCTCGGCAACTCCGTCCTGGCCCTGGACGCGAAGGCGAACGACGTCGCCGACGCCGTGCGCATCCGCGACGCCCTCGACCCGCTGCTGATCGAGGACGCCCTCTGGCACGCCTCGCCGGCCGATGTCGCGGGACTGCGCCGTCACATCACCGCCATGGAACACGCCGTGGACGCGGCGGATCCGGTCGCCTTCGTGCACGCCAACTGGCGCCTGCACGCCGCCATCGCCGCGATCAGCCCGAACGCGCTGCTCAGCTCGCTGTACACCCATCTGCTCGATCTGATCGAGAGCCACACGCTGTCCGTGCTGCCCACGAGCGACCAGCCCCTGAACGAGTACATCGCGCACCGGCACGTACTGCACCGCGACCTGGTCGACGCCCTGGACCGGCGCGACCGCGACGAGGCGCTGCGGCTGATCCACGAGCACAACACCAGTCTTCAGCCCGCCGAGGACTCCGCCGCACACCGTTGAGGCTGCCGGTACGGCCACTGACCGGCCGCTGTCCCCGGCCGGGCGGGCTCAGCCCCGTAGCCACCTCAGTGTCTCGGCGTAGAAGGCCGCCGTGCGCTCGGGCCGGTCGTCGCCGAGCAGGTCGGTGGCCACGTCGTAGCCGCGCCGGGCCAGGTGCCAGGCGAGGACCGCGTACGGCGCGCGGTGGCGGGCGAGGTCCTCGGGGGGAAGGGTGATGTGCCCGCCCGGGAGCGCGGGGTGGAGGGTGTCGCGCTCGTAGACGCAGTCCAGTGCGACGATGCCCCAGCGGCCGTCGCGTCGTTCGAGGCGGTGGACGATGCGGGTGCAGGAGACGAGGTCGGCGGTGACGCCGTCGACGTCGGTCCGTACCTCGATGGCGGCGGGTGTCTCGACGAAGGCGCGGTCGCCCACGATCCGGACGGCGGGCGGGGACAGGCGGTGGACGCTCGCGTCCCCGCGCCCGGACATGGCCTCGGAGGCGTCCACGAAACCCGGCCCGTCCCCCCGGTACCAACTGAGGGTCACGGTGGAGTCGGGCCAGTAGCAGGCCCGCATCTGGTCCCACCAGCCCCGGTCACGGCCCTGGCGTTCCAGCAGCACGGTCTGGGTGACGACGTCGATGTCCGTCATGGATGTTCCTCCTGTCATGTCGCGGGTCCGGGATCAGTGAGCGCCGGGCTTGGCCGCGACGCGTTCCAGGACCGCGTCGAGGTCGGCGCGGGACCACCAGGAGCCGTCGCGCATCACCCCCGCGATCAGGTGCAGGGCGGTGTGGTCCCGCAGCGGGTCCTGGTCCAGGAGCACCAGGTCGGCGGGCATGCCGGGGACGACCCGGCCGAAAGAGCCCTCCTCGCCCAGGAACCTGGCCGGCTCGGTCGTCGCCATCCGCAGAATGGTCAGCGGGTCCAGTCCGGCCTCGGCGAGGTGGTCGAACTCGTCGTGGAGACCGAAGCCGGGGATGATGCCCGCGGCCCCGCACGCGTCGGAACCCGCGACCATCGGGACTCCGGCGTCGGCGAAGGTCCTGGTCATCCGCAACTGCGCGGCCCAGTGGCCGCGCAGGGCTTCGCGGGTGGCGTCGGGAAGCCTGGAGAACTTCCTCGCCGACTTGTCCCACGCACGCAACTCCTCGGGGGCCATGTAACGGCGTCGGGGGTCCGCGGTGTGTTCCCGGGAGTCGCCGAACTGCTGCGTGTGGACCCGGATCAGGGTCGGGCACTGCCAGGTGGTGTGCTCGACGAAGAGGGCGGCCAGTTCCTCCGCCTTCCCCTGGTCGTAGGAGCCGTCGGCGAGCTCATAGGCGTGGGCCTCCGCTTCGGAGGTGCTCGTCGCGGGGTTCACCGCCATGCCTTTGACCAGCTTCATCGCCAGCCTGTCGGCACCGGGGAACTTCACCTTGGGGATCGGCGGGAGCCTGCGGGCGGCGTTGGTGGCCCGAACCTCGGCCTCGCGGGAGGATGCCGCGGCGAACACGGTGACACCCGGACCGAGGTGCTCGATCGACCACACCCCACCGCGCGCGGCCTCCCGGGGATCGAGATCGGCCGGCAGGTGACCGCCCAGCAGGATGCCGAGCCGGTTCGCCTCCTCGAGGGCGGCCATGAACGTGGTGCGGGTGGTGGCACCGGCCTTGATGAAGTCGGCACCGTCCCGGTGCTGTTCCCGGACGGCCCGCACCGCTCCCTCGACCGTGCTCGCGTTCAGCGGGGTCAGCAGGTCGCCGGCGGTCGCCTTGAGCGCCGGTGCGCCGGTCGGCCGGGGCAGCCTGCCCTCGCGCCGGGACTTCAGCAGCTCCCTGCTGCCCGACATCTGGCGGAAGCCGACGACACCGCATGCGAGCATCAGCGCATAGGTGCCGTCGACGTCCTCAGGAGTGTTCAAGGCGTGCATGTGCATGTCCATGAACGCCGGAACGACGAACCGGCCCCGCCCCTCCACCACGTGCGCGTCGGCCACCGGCGCACCGGTCGTCGCCACCGACGTGATCCGGCCGCCCTCGACGGCCACGTCCCGACCCGGGGTGCGGCTCCCGTCCAGCGGGTCGACGACGGTGACGTCCCTCACCACCACACGCCCGTTGATCGCGGACGGCTCAACGTACCTGCTCATGTCGCTCCTTGTTGTGATCGCTGCGGCCCGGTCGCCCGTTCCTCCGGCTGTCGGGCGGTCATGCCGCGTTCGTGGTGAACAGACGGCGTGCGTTGCGGGTGGTGAGGTCCCGCCAGGTGTCGGTGGCGGACGGCTGTACGGCCGAGTCGACGGATTCGATCTGGGCGAGGGCCGCGTCGGCGGGTGTCCAGCAGTAGTCACTGCCGTACAGGAGACGTTCCGTGCCGAACGCCGCGTCGAGCGCCGGGATCTGGCGCGGGAAGGGCGTTCCGGCCATGTCGTACCAGAGGCGGCCCAGCTGTTCCACGGCGTTCGGTGCTTCCCCGGGGTCGCCACCCAGCAGGGCGCGGAACAGTTCCATGCGGTCGGCGACCAGCGGCAGCACTCCCCCGCCGTGGGTCAGGACCCAGCGGATACCCGGATGGCGGGTGAGGACGCCGCGGAAGAGCAGGTCGCTCGCGGCGCGGGCGGTGTCGAAGAGGAACTCCAGCATCGGCCGCGGCCGGTGCAGGGAGAGGTCGTCGGCGTGGGGCGGTGAGGTGGGGTGGACGAAGACGACGGCGCCGCGGCGGTCGAGATCCTCCCACAGCGGTTCGAGCCGGGGGTCGCCGAGGTAGAGGCCGTGGTGGTTGGTCTCCACCGCCACTCCGTCCGCGCCGAGCTCGTCGAGCGCGTGGGCGGCCTCGGCGAGCGAGCCCTCGACGTCGGGCAGCGGCAGGGAGGCGAAGTGCCCGAACCGCTGCGGATGCCCGGTGCGGACCCGGGCGCCGAACGCGTTGACCTCACGCGCGAGGGCGCGGGCCGCGCCGTCGTCCCCGAAGTGCACACCCGGCGAGGAGACCGACAGGTAGGACTTCTCGATCCCCGAGCGCTCCATCAGGTCGAGATGCTGTTCGACGCTCCACGTGGGCCAGCCGGGCATTCCGTCGGGGTGCTCGATGCCGGCGGACCGGGCCGCGGCGACGTAACCGTCGGTGACGAAGTGGGCGTGGACGTCGATGAGTCCGGTCGAGGTCATGCGGGGCTCCTGGGTTGCGGTTCCGTACGGGTGCCACCGTAGGAAGGGAGGCCGTACATTGGCATGAGTGATTCCGATGAATGAAACGCCAGGTTCCGAAGGTGATGTCCGGCCGAGGCGCGGAGGCCGGCCCGCCGAGGGGCAACCGGTCATCGACCGGGCGTTCGCCCTGCTCGACGCCTTTGACAGTGATCACCGTGCGCTGTCCCTCGCCGACCTCGCGCAGCGCAGCGGCATCCCCCGCAGCAGCGCGCTGCGGCTGGCCCGGTCGCTCGTGCACGTGGGCGCCCTGGAACGTCTCGACGACGGCCGCTTCGTCGTGGGGCTGCGGTTGCTGGAGACCGCTTCCCTGGCGCCCCGCGGTCACGGGCTGCGGTCCGTGGCCATGCCGTTCATGGAGGACCTCTTCCACGTCACCCGCCAGCACGTGCTGCTCGCCGTGCGCGACCAGGGGGAGGCACTGCTCGTCGAGCGGCTCTCGGCGCTCGACGCCAGTCCCGTGCGCTACCGCGTGGGCGGCCGTCTTCCCCTGACCTCCACCGGCGTGGGACTGGTACTGCTCGCCTTCGCGCCACCGGCCGTGCAGGATCAGGCCATCGCCGCCTACGAGCCCGGGGACGGGGACGACGACATCCGTACCCCGGCCGACCTGCGCCGTGCGCTCGCGGAGGTGCGGCGCGGTGGCCACGCCCTCGGCCACCAGAGCCACCCCTGGCGGCTGAGCACCGTGGCCGCGCCGGTGCGGGACGGCGACGAGGTGGTGGCGGCGCTGTCGGTCGTGGCGCCCAGCCCCGGTTTCCCGGACGCGGGCTACGGCCCTGCCGTGCGGGCGACGGCCCGTGCGGTATCCCGCCGGCTCTCGCAGGACGGCCACCGTGCGGTCCCTCTCGGCGGTGGGAACACGCGACCATGAGGGTGCGGGCGGACACTGCCGCCCCGTGGGCCGGGCCGTCCGTCACGGACGTCACCGTCGTGACGGACGGCCGGTGGACCGCCGTGCGGACGGCACATCAGACGTTCCACCAGTCGAAGGCGCGGGTGGGCGCGTGTACGCCGCACGCCCGGTCCAGGCGGACCAGTTGGCCGCGGTGGAAGATCAAGGGCTTGTGGCGCCCGCCCGCCGCGGCCAGACGCCGCACCCGGCCCACGACCGCCACGTGGTCACCGGCGGGAAAGCTGTCCTCGACGTCGCACTCGATCCAGGCCGCCGCCCCGCCGAGGCGCGGTGCCGCGTCGGCCGTCAGGTCCCATTCGCCGGTGGCGAACCGGTCCGCCGTCCGGCCGGCGAAGGCCGCGCACACCTGCTGCTGGTTCTCGGTCAGCACGTTCACGCAGAAGTGACCGGACCCGACGATCGCCGCGGCGCTGGCCGAGTTCCGGCCGCAGTAGAACACCACCAGGGGCGGTTCGAGGGAGACGGAGGTGAAGCTGCCCACGGTGACACCCACGGGACCCTGCGGTGTCGCGGCGGTCACCACGCACACCGAGGTCGGCACATGGCCGAGCACCCGGCGGAACACCGCGGGGTCGGCAGTGGTGACGGGCAGGTCTGCCGCCGCGGGGGCGGAAGCGGATACGGACACAGCAACCTCCAGGGAATCGGGAGCCGGACCATGCCGCCTGTGGTCGCACGCGGCGTCGGCGGCGCGGGTCCTCCCAGTGAAGCCACGGTTGCCGCCTCATGACATTGGGCCGGGCGACCAAGCCGGGCGGACGGCCCTGGGCGCCGGGCACAAACCGCGGACGAACTGGTCCGACGGCCCAATCGGCGCGACGAACTCTGCGGTCCCGGACACAGGACAGGGACGCGGACCCGGCGTGGAATCCCGGTAGCGGCGCCTCGCCACCTGAGGTGCGCCGCCGCCTGAGCCGCACAACCCGGGAGGATCCCATGACCACGACCGCAGCCGCCCCGCAGACGACTGCCCCGTCCGCCGCAGCACTGAAGGAGAGCGCGGCAGCGCTGGTACCCCTGCTGCGGGAGAACGCCGCCCGCACCGAAGCGGACCGGATGGTGGCGGAGGAGAACATCGCGGCGCTGACCGAGGCCGGTCTGTTCCGCCTGACCGTGCCGCGGCGCCTCGGCGGCCACGAGACGGACTTCCGGACGTTCCTGGAGATCACCTCCGAGCTGGCGCGCGGGTGCGGGTCGACGGCCTGGGTGACGACCCTGGTCAACGTGTGCAACTGGATGGTCGGCCTCTACCCCGAGCGGGCCCAGCGGGAGGTCTGGGGCGAGGACCCCGACGCGCGGGTGTGCGGGGTGCTGGCTCCCAGCGCCACCACGCGGGCGGTCGAGGGCGGGCTGGTCGTCACCGGCCGGTGGGGCTTCGCCTCGGGCAGCCTGCACTCCCAGTGGGCCTCGCTCGGCATTCCCGTCGTGGACGGCTCCGGACAGCAGATCGACCAGGGCGCCGCTCTCGTCCCGATGCACGAGCTGACGGTCGAGGACACCTGGTACGTGGCCGGCATGCGGGGCACGGGCAGCAACACCCTCGTCGCCGACGAGGTCTTCGTGCCCGCGCACCGCGTCCTGTCGGTGACCCAGGGGGTGCAGGGGGCGTACCCGACCGAGCACAAGGACGAGGCTCTGTACCGGTCCGCTCTGGTTCCGGTGCTGGCACTGGTCCTCGCCGGGCCCCAGGTGGGTCTGGCCCAGGCGGGCATGGACGTGGTCACGGCCTCCCTCGCCAAGGGCCGGGGCATCTCGTACACCTTCTACGAGAAGGCCAGTGAGTCCCCCTCGACGCAGATCCAGCTGGCCGAGGCGGCCCAGCTGATCGACACCGCCAGGCTGCACCTGATGCGGGCCGCCGACGACATCGACAGCTGGGCGGCGCGGGGCGAGTACATGCCGTTCGAGACGCGGGCGCGGGTGCGGATGGACACCGGGTACGTCGCCCGCCGCTCCCGTGAGGCCCTGGATCTGCTGCTGAGCGTCCAGGGCGCCGGCAGCTTCGCCGAGGCCAACCCGCTGCAGCGGATCTGGCGGGACCAGGAGACGGGCAGCCGGCACGCGGTGATCAACCCGGCCATCGCCGGCGAGCTGTACGGGCGGGCGCTCCTGGGCATCCAGGAGCAGGTCACCCCCCTGATCTGAGCGGACCGTCAGGAGCGAGGGCCGTCGTGCGAACCGTTCCCCGCCGGCCGGAGCACCGCGGACCCCAGCGTGTGCGCGGCCTCCAGCGCCGTCATGACCTCGGGCAGCCGGGCCGCCGGATCGTGGCCGAGCAGTTCCTGAGCGCGCTTGACCCGGTAGGTGACGGTGTTGCGTGCCACGTGCAGCTGGGCCGCGGCGACCGTCAGGCTGCGCTCGTTGCGCAGGTACAGGCGCAAGGTCCGGCGCAGCTGGTCCACGGGCCGGCTGTCCACCGCCAGCGCGCCCAGCTGGTCGTCCACGAAGCGGCGCAGGGCGGGCAGGTCGGTGGAGATCAGGGCCGCCAGTTCGACGTCCGGGTAGTCGACGACGGGGCCCGCGTCGTGCGGGTTGAGCCGCACGACCCGGGCGGCGTGCAGCGCGTCCTGGTGCGACTGGCGGAACCCCGCCAGCCCGGTGCGCACCGGGCCGCAGGCGAAGCGGACGCCCTCGGCGGGCCGGAACTCTCCGGGCGCCGGGGCGGCGCCGGGCGCGGTCTGTGGGTCGCCCCACGCCCACACGGTGGTCCGGCCGGTGGGCAGGACCAGTGTCGAGGCGCAGCCGCGCAGGTGCAGCAGTTCGGCCGCCGCCCGCTGGAGATCCCCGGTGACGTCACCGGCCTGGTTGTCGCACCAGGCGACGACGGCCAGGTGGCGTCCTTCCAGGCGGTAGCCGAGAAGTTCGCTCGCGGCCTCCTGCCGTACCGGTCGCCCGTCGAGGATCGTGTGGACGGTCTCCTCGCGGGCGGCGGCGCCGCTGGTGAGCCACCGGTCGTGCTCGGCGAGGTACTCCGCGGTCATCCGGGAGGCGAACCCGTCGGTGAAGCCGAACAGCAGCTCGGAGATGCGGCGGAACTGCTCCGCGCGTTCGGACGGCGGAACCAGCTCCTGACATGCGGTCATCAGGGCGTCGGTCAAGGCCGCGTGGGCGACCCGGATGCCGCGCAGCACCTTGTCCAGGCCGAGGCGCCGCCGGGCGAACTCACGGTCTCCCATGAGGGACTCCTCGGGCATCGCCCGGTCGGAGGCGGGGTCGGCGAGCAGGAGCAGCGTGTGCAGTGCCGCGGCCTCGGTGCCCATCCGCAGGGTCTCGAAGGGTCCCGGTCCGCCGCCCAGTTCCGGGACCTCGCGGGTGATGACGCGGGCCAGCTCGTGACCGACGGCGACCGCCCAGGCGACAGGCCGCGGGCCGAGTCGTTCGGTCGCCTCGGCGAGGCCCTGCGGAGAGCTGGCCGGCGCGGGCGGCGCGTCCGTCCGGTCGGGAGCGGTCCGGTCGTCCGCGTGACCGGGGGTGAGCCGGTGGACCCAGCTGGAGGAACCGTGTTCCTGGTGAGCCGTCATGACGCCGTCCTTGCCGTCGTGAGAGCAGCGTGCGCTGCGTTGCCGCGCCGATCGACCGCGGGCCGGTGCCGCGTCGCACGGTGCCACCGTATGCCGTACCGCACGACCGGGCCCGCCGCCGGTCACGGCCGCCCTGAGCGCCGCGGCCGGTGCCGGGTACGGGATGCCCCGGCCGGGCTACACCACCGCGGCGGGATCCTTCCCGATCACCGTGCGCAGGGCCTCGGAGGTGCGGTCGATGTGCCGGGCGAGCAGGTCGGCCGCACCGTCGGCGTCCCTGCGCAGCACGGCGTCGACGAGCTGCTGGTGTTCGCCCGCCACGTCGCGGTCGACGTCGTGGCCCACGGGCCGGGACCAGCGCCGGTACAGCGTGGCCGCGTCCCGCAGGCTGAGGGCCGCGGCCAGCAGCCGGGTGTTGCCGCACGCCTCCAGCAGGGTCTGGTGGAAGCGCTCGTGCACGGTGAACCATTCGCTGTCCAGGGTGCCGTCGGGCCGCACTGCGCCGAGGCCGGCCAGGTGGTGGTGGGCCGCGACCACGGCCGCCTCCCACTTGATGTCCCCGCGTTCGATCGCCCGGCGCAGCACCAGGGTCTCGAGTGCGATCCGGGCCTCGGTGAGGTCGTTCAGATCGTCCAGGGACACGGTGACCACGCTGAAGCCCTGCTGCGGCGCGGCGTGGACGAGTCCCTGCTCGGACAGGCGGGTGAGGGCCTCGCGCACCACCGACTGGCTGACCGAGAAGCGCTGCGCCAGCTCCACCAGACGCAGACGCTGTCCGGGCCGCAGTACGCCCTGAAAGATGTCCTCGCGGATCCGCGCGTGGACGATGCCGCCTCTAGTCGCCTTCTCACCAGCCATGACCGAGCACCGTAACAGAGAAACGACACTCTCAAAAAATATCGTTAATCTATTGCCTTATCGAGAATGCAGGGCAAGACTTCGACGACAGACATCCCGCACGGCACGGAGGGCCTCATGCGCCTGGCAGACATCGACGGACGACTGGTGATCAAGGGCCCTGAGGGCTACATCGACGCCACGGAGGCCAGCCGCGGCCGCTTCGGCCCGGACGCGCAGTCGGCGTTGACCGACTGGGAGGCGTTCTCCTCTTGGGCCGGGCAGTTCCTGGCGTCACCGGAGGCCGCCAAGGCCCCTGTGGTCGGCACGGACAGCCGCACGGTGTGGGGACCTCCGGTCCCCCGGCCCGCCCAGATCTTCGCGGTCGGCCTGAACTACCGTGACCACATCGCCGAGTCGAAACTGGACGTACCGACCGAACCGGCCGTTTTCACCAAGTTCCGCACCTCCCTGACCGGCCACGAGGCGGCTGTCACCCTGCCCGACGGCCTGGTCGACTGGGAGGCCGAGCTCGTCGCCGTCATCGGCCGGCACTGCCACCACGCGACCCGTGAGACGGCGTGGTCCTACGTGGCCGGGCTGACCGTGGGGCAGGACCTCTCCGAACGCCGCCTGCAACTGACCGGGCCCGCACCGCAGTTCTCCCTCGGCAAGTCCCACCCGGGTTTCGCCCCGATCGGCCCGGAACTCGTCACCACCGACGAGTTCGCCGACCCGGACGACCTGGAACTGGGCTGCCGGCTCGAAGGCGGCGAGGTCCTGCAGAAGAGCCGCACCTCCGCGATGGTCTTCGACGTCCCCGAACTCGTCGCCCGCCTGTCGGCCGTGTGCCCCCTGCTCCCCGGCGACCTGATCTTCACCGGCACCCCGGCCGGTGTCGGCGGCGCCCGCACCCCGCAGAAGTTCCTCGCCCCCGGAGACGTCCTGGTCACCTGGATCGAGGGCATCGGCACCCTGCGCAACCCGATGCTCGCCCCCTGACCCGCCCGCGAGGCCGTGCGCCGACCGGCGACCCCGATGTCCGCGCCACGCCGTCTCGCCGATCCGAAAGAGCCGCGAACCATGTCACTGCACCGACTGACCCAGATCGTCATGGGTGTGCCGAACGTCGAGCGGACGGCCGCCTACTACGCCGACTTCGGCCTCACCCCTGCGTCCGACACCTCCGGCATTCCTGCGGAGGCACCCCGCACGTTCTCGACCGTCGACGGCGGCGAGCAGCTGCGCATCGCGCACTCCCCACGCCGTCGACTCATCGAACTCGGCGTGGGCGCCGACGACCCCGACGACCTCGACCGGGTCGCCGCCTCCCTCGCCCGGCTGGACGTTCCCGCACACCGCACGCCCGACAGCGTGACGGCCGTCGACCCGGGCACCGAGGTCCTGGTCCGTGTGGAGCTCGCCCCGCGCCTGTCGCAGACCCCCGCTCCGGCAGGCCCGTACAACGCGCCCGGTGTCACCGCCCGGCTGCACGAGCGGGCCCCCGGCATCCTGCGCGAGGACAAGGTCCGCCCCCGCAAGCTCGGGCACGTCGTCCTCGGCTCCACCGACCAGGAGACCTCCCAGCGCTTCTTCCTGGAAGGCATCGGCCTCAAGGTCAGCGACACCGTCAAGGGCATGGCCGCCTTCATGCGCTGCTCCACCGACCACCACAACGTGCTCGTGCAGCAGGCGCCCGTCGCCTTCCTGCACCACACCTCCTGGCAGGTCGACGACATCGACGAGATCGGCCGCGGCGCCACCGCCATGCTGGAGACCGACCCCGACCGCCACACCTGGGGCCTGGGCCGCCACCACATCGGCTCGAACTTCTTCTGGTACCTCAAGGACCCGGCCGGCACCTTCTCCGAGTACTACTCCGACATCGACTGCATCGTCGACGACGCCCTGTGGAAGCCGAGCGTCTTCGAGGAGAACGCCCAGGCCCTCTACTCCTGGGGCCCGCCCCCGCCGGCCTCCTTCCTCGCCCCCGAGGACCTCGCGGCCCTGATGACCGGCGCCCACGCACCGGCGCAGTGAGGACGACCACCATGCACCAGCACACCGGCGATCCGGGCCACAGCGACGTCCTCGTCGTCGGGGCCGGCCCGGTCGGCCTGACCACGGCCCTGTACCTGGCCCGGGACGGATGGCGGGTCACCGTCCTGGAACGGTGGCCCACCCCCTACCCCCTGCCGCGCGCCGTGCACTTCGACGACGAAGTGGCCCGCCTGCTCGCCGACGCCGGACTCGGCGACCGGCTGGACGCGCTGTCGGAGCCGGCCGACACCTACGAGTGGCGCAACGCGGACGGCGCCACCCTGCTGCGCTTCGACTGGTCGGGCCCGGGACCGTCCGGCCGGCCGCGCGCCTCCATGACCTACCAGCCCGACCTGGAACGGGCCCTGGCCGAGGCGGTCGAGGCTCGCCCGGAGGTGACGGTCCTGCGCGGCCACGAAGCCGTCGGCCTCGTCCAGAACGAGCGGGACGTCGCCGTCACCACTCAGGACGTCACCGGCCGACGGCACGAGCTGACCGCCGACTGGGTCGTGGGGGCGGACGGCGCCCACAGCTTCGTACGACGCCACATGCCGACGCGGATGACGGACCTCGGGTTCTTCCACGACTGGCTCATCGTCGACGTACGCCCCCACACCCCGCGTGCCTGGAACCCCGTCAACCTCCAGATCTGCGATCCCGCGCGGCCCACGACCGTGGTGTCGGGCGGACCGGGCCGCCGGCGCTGGGAGTTCATGCGGATGCCCGGGGAGTCGGTGGAGGAGCTGAACACCGAAGCCACGGCCTGGCGGCTGCTCACCCCCTTCGAGCAGAGCCCGGACACGTGCGCGCTGGAACGGCACGCCGTCTACACCTTCCAGGCCCAGTGGGCCGACACCTGGCGCTCCGGGCGCCTGCTGCTGGCCGGCGACGCCGCCCATCCGATGCCGCCGTTCGCCGGTCAGGGCATGTGCTCCGGCATCCGGGACGCCGCCAACCTGACCTTCAAGCTCGACCTCGTCCTGCGCGGCGCCGCCGATCCGGCCCTCCTGGACACCTACGGCACCGAACGCGGCGCCCACGTCCAGCACGCCATCGGCATGTCCGTCGAACTGGGCAAGGTCATCTGCGTCACCGACGAGGGCGAGGCCGCACGCCGGGACACCTTCATGACCGGCAACGGTGCCGACCCGGAACGTGCCCTGCCGCCGCTGCCACCGCCGCTGCTGACCGACGGCCTCCTCGCCCGGAGCCGGTCCGGCGCCGGGCGACTGAGCCGGCAGGCGCGCGTCTCCCACCGGGGGCGCACCGGGCTGCTCGACGACGTGGTCGGACGCGGTTTCGTCGTCGCCTCCCCCACCGACCCGCGCACCATGCTGTCCACCCGCCAACTGACGTTCTTGGAACGGATCGGGGCACGTCCGCTGCACCTGGTCCCGCCGGGAACGCGAGTCGACGAAGAGGTGGGAGCCGTCGACGTCGACGGCTTCTACGTGCCCCACTTCGCCGAGGACGGGCTCGCGGGGGTGGTGGTCCGCCCTGACCACTACCTCTTCGGTACTGCCGCGACACAGGACGGCTTCGCCCGGCTCGTCGACGACCTCGAGGAGCAACTGGCCGCCCCTCGTGACACCGCTGTCACGGCACCCGCTCTCGCCCCGGGAAGTGCGTGGTGAGCGCGGTGCAGCGGCCCCGGGCCGCCGAACCGATCTGGCTGCCCGACCCGTCCGAGGCGGCGCGCTCGCGCATCGCCCGGTTCACCGACTTCGTCGCCCGTCGCACCGGCATCACCCACGCCGACTACCGGTCCCTGTGGACGTGGTCGGTCCAGGACCTGCCGGGCTTCTGGTCGGCCGTCGGCGAGTTCTTCGACATCAGGACCAGCGGTACATGGGAGTGCGTCCTCGACGACGCCCCGATGCCGACCACCCGCTGGTTCCCCGGCGCCCGGCTGAACTACGCCGAACACGCCCTGCGCACTGGTGACTCCAGGGACACCGCGCTGATCTCGGTCGGGGAGGACGGCACCACGACCCGCACCACCTGGGCCGAACTCCGCGCCCAGGTCGGCGCGCTGGCCGCGTGGCTGCGTCGGCAGGGGGTGCGAGCCGGTGACCGCGTGGTCGGCTACCTGCCGAACACCTCGCACACCGTGGTGGCCTTCCTGGCCACGGCCTCCCTCGGTGCCGTCTGGTCCGCCTGCGGCCAGGACTACGGCGCGGACGGCGCCGCGAGCCGTTTCGCACAGCTCGAACCGGTCGTCCTCTTCGCCGCCGACGGCTACCGGTGGAACGGACGGCAGCACGACCGCCGTGCGCAGAGCGCCGCGCTGCAAGCCGCGCTGCCGTCCGTCCGGGTCACCGTGCGGGTCCCGAACCTGGGTCTGCCCACCTCCGCGGAGGACGACACGGTGCGCTGGGAGGACGCCCTCGCCGGCCCCGCGGAGTGCGTGTTCGAGCACGTGTCCTTCGACGCGCCGCTGTGGGTGCTGTTCTCCTCCGGCACCACCGGCACGCCCAAGGGCATCGTGCACGGCCACGGCGGAGTCCTGCTCGACCACCACAAACTCCTCGGCCTGCACCTCGACCTGGGCCCCGGGGACCGCTTCCTCTGGTACACCACCACCAACTGGATGATGTGGAACATGGTCGTCTCCGGCCTGCTGGTCGGCTCGACGGTCGTGCTCTACGACGGGAGTCCCACCCACCCCGGGCCCGGGCGCCTGTGGGAACTGGCCGCCGAACACCGCGCCTCCGTCCTCGGCGTCAGCCCCGGCTACCTCCAGGCGTCCGCCAAGGCCGGCCTCGAACCCGGACGCGACCTCGACCTCGGCGCGCTGCGCGTGCTCGGATCCACCGGTGCGCCGCTGCCGGCCCAGTCCTACCACTGGGTCCACGACCACATCGGCCCCCGTGTCCAGGTCGGCTCCACCAGCGGCGGCACCGACATCGTCAGCGGCTTCGCCGGCAGCGCCCCCAACACACCCGTGTGGCCGGGGGAGATCTCCGCCCCGCTCCTGGGCGTCGCACTCCAGGCGTTCGACGCCGCCGGACGGCCCGTCACCGGCGAGGTCGGGGAGCTGGTGGTCACCCGGCCCATGCCCTCGATGCCGCTGTACTTCTGGAACGACCCCGACGGCAGCCGGTACCACCAGGCGTACTTCGGTTCCTATCCGGGTGTGTGGCGGCACGGCGACTGGATGACCCGGACCGCGCACGGCAGCGTCATCGTCTCCGGCCGCTCCGACTCCACCCTCAACCGGCATGGAGTACGGCTCGGCAGCGCCGACATCTACGCCGTCGTGGACGGACTGCCCGGTATCCGCGAGAGCCTGGTCATCGGTGCCGAACTCCCCGACGGGCGGTACTGGATGCCCCTGTTCGTCGTCCTGGAACCCGGCCACGAACTCACCGACGACCTGCGCGGTGCCCTGGCGTCCGCGATCCGCACCCACGCGTCACCACGGCACGTCCCCGACACGGTCATCCAGGTGCCCGCCCTGCCGCACACCCGTACCGGCAAGAAACTGGAGGTCCCCGTCAAACGACTGCTCCAGGGCGCCCGTGTCGACCAGGTCGCCGGCCGGGAGGCCGTCGACGACATCACGGCGCTGGAGTACTTCACCCGGTTCGCCCCCTCCCCCGCCGGTACCGGTCCGTCGGCACCCGGCGCCACCGGGCACACTCCCTGACCACCGGGCCCGCGGTACGGCAGGCGGGCGAGCCGCGCAGAACCGCACACTCTGCCGGCCGAACATCCGAGGGTGTGCCCGGCCCGCTCGTCCCTCGCTTCCGGCCCGCCCGGGCCCGGCCGGTGTGCGGCGCTCCGTTCCTCCGCACGGCAGCGCCGCACACCACCCCCATCCACACCTCGCGCCATCTCGCGCCGCGTGGACCACCCGACGAACGACCGAGGAAACATGCCGGATTTCGACCTGTACCGCCCGTCCGAGGAGCACGACATGCTCCGTGACGCCGTCCGCTCGCTGGCCGAGGCGAAGATCGCGCCGTACGCCGCCGCGGTGGACGAGGAGGCCCGCTTCCCGCGGGAGGCCCTGGACGCGCTGACCGCGAACGACCTGCACGCCGTGCACGTGCCCGAGGAGTACGGCGGCGCCGGCGCCGACGCGCTCGCCACGGTGATCGTGATCGAGGAGGTGGCCC